>DASZPR010000672.1:0-14151 GCA_035550235.1 Verrucomicrobiia bacterium
CGAACGAAGTCTGGACCGAAGTTTACAAGCGCCTCGCCGAACTCATCCAGGAACACCGAACCACGCTCGTCTTTGTCAACACGCGGCGAATGGCTGAACGCGTCACGGGCAATCTCTGCGAACTCCTCGGCGTCGACAAAGTCACCTCGCATCACGGCAGCCTGTCCACCAAGCTCCGCCTCGACGCCGAAAACCGCCTCAAACGCGGCGAACTCAAAGCCCTCGTCGCCACCGCTTCGCTCGAACTCGGCATCGACATCGGCTCCGTCGATCTCGTTTGCCAACTTGGCACTACCCGCTCCATCGCCACGCTGCTCCAGCGCGTGGGCCGCGCGGAGCATCGTCGCGGCGGATTGCCCAAAGGCCGCCTCTTTCCGCTTACGCGGGATGAACTCGCCGAAAGCGTCGCCGCGCTCCACAGCATTCGCCACGGCGAACTCGACCGCCTCGAAATTCCCGAAAAACCCATCGACATCCTCGCGCAACAAATTGTCGCCGCTGCTGCCGCCGAGGATTGGGAGGAAAAGAAATTATTCGCGCTCTTTCGCGCCGCGTATCCCTATCGCAACCTCACGCGCGCCGAATTCGATGAAGTCGTCCGCATGCTGTCGCAAGGTTTCAGCACCAAGCGCGGCCATCGCTCGGCGCTGATTCACCACGACGCCGTGAACCACCGCATTCGCGGTCGCCGCGGCTCGCGCCTGCTCGCGCTGACTTCCGGCGGCGCGATTCCCGACAACACCGATTACCGTGTCGTGCTCGAACCGAGCCAAACCTTCATCGGCACCGTCAACGAAGATTTCGCCGTCGAAAGCCTGGCCGGAGATATTTTTCAACTCGGCAACGCCTCCTGGAAAATTTTGCAAATTCTCAACGGCACCGTCCGCGTCGAAGACGCTCGCGGCCAGCCGCCCGGCATTCCGTTTTGGCTCGGCGAAGCCCCCGCGCGCACGAAAGAACTCTCGCACGCCGTCGCTCGCCTCCGTGATGAAATTGCGAAAGTGTTGGAGCGCCGAGCTCCTGCTCGGCAAGAACCTTCCCCTCAAAAGCGCAAAGACTTTAGTCTAAAACAGGCCGAGCAGGAGCTCGGCGTTCCGTCCGATTCATCAACCACACTCACCGACTGGTTCAAACACGAATACGACATCCCCGATTCAGGCGCGCGCCAACTGTCCGACTATTTTACCGCGACCTATAAAGCCCTCGGCGGCTTGCCCTCGCAAGACACGCTCATTATGGAACGTTTCTTCGATGAATCCGGCGGCATGCAACTCGTCATTCACTCCCCGTTCGGCGCGCGCCTGAATCGCGCCTGGGGCCTCGCGTTGCGCAAACGTTTTTGCCGCTCCTTCAATTTCGAACTCCAAAGCGCCGCCACCGACGACGCCATCGTCCTCTCGCTCGGCACGCAACATTCCTTCCCGCTCGACGAAGTCTTTCGCTATCTCAACAGCAAAACCGTCCGCGAGATTTTGGTGCAAGCATTACTCGACTCGCCGATGTTTCCGATCCGCTGGCGCTGGAACGCCACCCGCTCCCTCGCCCTGCCCCGTCAATGGGGCGGAAAGAAAATGCCCGCTCCGCTGCAACGCATGGAATCGGAAAATCTTCTCGCCGCGATTTTCCCCGACCAACTCGCATGCCTCGAAAATATCGCCGGCGACCGAGTCGTGCCCGATCATCCATTGGTCAAACAAACCATCGACGATTGCCTCACCGAAGCGATGGACATCGAAGGCCTCGAAAATCTTTTGCGCCGCATCGAGACCGGAAAAGTAAAATGCCTCGCTCGGGACTTGCCCGAACCCTCGCCGCTTGCGCATGAAATCCTGAACGCCCGTCCCTATGCATTCCTCGACAACGCTCCGCTCGAAGAACGCCGCACGCAAGCCGTCTACACCCGCCGCGCCAGCGAATCCGCCAATAACGACGGCCTCGGAATCCTGGACGCCACCGCCATCGACCGCGTCATCGCCGAAGCCTGGCCACAGCCGATTAACGCCGACGAACTTCATGAAACGTTGCTTTTGCTCGGCGTCATGACCGAAGCCGAAGCTCTGCGCTGCAATCCTGACGCACCTGAACTTCTAAAATCTCTCGCGTCTGAGAACCGTGCGGGAAAATTCTCCCTTAGTCCCGGTAGCCGCCGACGTGAGGAGGCGGATTCCCCAGCGCACTCCAGTCGTTGGATCAAAGCAGAGAATAAACGAACTACCAAGACCTCGCCAAAGTTTCACCCTCTCCCCAAGGGAGAGGGCCGGGGTGAGGGGGAAGGAAACTCAAAATCGCCACACACCTCAAAAGAATCCACGGACGCAAATCCGCAGTTCCAAACCTTCTGGCTCGCCGCCGAACGTCTCCCCATGATCGAGGCCATTTACCCTAGCCTCCAAACCGATCCCCCAATCACCGCCCCCGAATCCGAAACCAAAAAATCCTGGGAACGCTCCGACGCCCTGCGCGAACTCGTCCGCGGCCGCATGGAAATCAGCGGCCCGATCACCACCGATTCCCTCGCGCAATTTTTTCATCTGCCCACAAGCGAAATCGAACAAGCCCTGCTCGCGCTCGAAGCCGAAGGATTCGTCCTGCGCGGAAAATTCCATGCGAACGCCCAGGACACCGAATGGTGCGACCGTCGTTTGCTCGCGCGTATTCATCGCCTCACCATCAATCGCCTCCGCGCCGAAATTCAGCCCGTCACCGTTTCTGAATTTCAACGCTTCCTGCTAGCCTGGCAGCACGTCTCGCCCGAACACAAAGTTGAAGGCCCGGAAGGCGTCGAAGCCGTCCTGGGTTTGCTCGACGGCTACGAAGCGCCCGCGGCCGCGTGGGAACCCGCCGTGCTCGCCTCGCGCGTGAAAGAATACACGCCGCAATGGCTCGACCAACTCTGTTTCACCGGCCGTATCGGCTGGGGCCGATTGTCGCCGCCGCAAAACATCAAAGCGCGCGGCTTCACCCCGCTGCGTTCCAGCCCCACCGCCTTGTTCACGCGCGCCAATCTGCGCCACTGGTTGGAATTGGCGCCACCTTCCGCCATCGCGGAATTTTCATCCGATACCGACATCGTTTTGAAAACCCTCGCGCAAGGCGGCGCGATGTTCTTCGGCGAAATCGTCCATCACAGCGGCCTCCTGCAATCGCGTGTCGAGCAAGCCCTCGGCGAACTCGCCGCGCAAGGCTGGGTCACCGCCGACAGCTTTGAGGGCCTGCGCGCATTGCTATTGCCCCAGGAAAAACGCGCCCCCTTCGGCGACATCGATCGTAAACGCCGCCACAAAATCATATCGAGCATCGAACACGCCGGCCGCTGGTCCTTGCTGAGAAAACTCAAACCTGCTGCTCAAAGCGATTCGGACCTCTCAACTATCAACCCTCAACTATCAACTGGCTCCGAAGGAGCCCTGGAAACCTTCGCCCGCACCTTGCTCCGCCGCTACGGCGTCATGTTCCGCCGATTGCTCGAGCGCGAATCCTTGAAAGTCTCATGGTTCGAACTCGGCAAAATCTATCGGCGCCTCGAAGCCCGCGGCGAAATCCGCGGCGGCCACTTCGTCAGCGGCGTCAGCGGCGAACAATTCGCGTTGCCGGAAGCCATCGGCCTGCTGCGCTCACTCCGCAAATCCAAGCCCACCGGCGAATTAATCATGCTCAGCGCCGCCGACCCGCTTAACCTCATCGGCGTCCTCACCCCCGGCCCGCGCCTCACCGCCATCGGCGCCAATCGCCTCCTCCTCCGCGACGGCGAACCCGTCGCCGCTCTCGAAGCCGGCAAGATCATTAGTCTAAACGGAAATTCCGATACCACCGAAATCGAACAATCCCTCAAGGTCGGCAAGTTATCGCCTGCACTTCGCCGCTATTATCGCTGACCTTCCGACAACATCCTCGCCCTTCTATTCCAGTAATGCGCAAATGGCGCGTGCAGCAACAATTCAAACATTGTCGCCAGCGAGAACAACGCCAGAAAAACGGACAACTCCATCCGGCCAAAAAACAAATAGATGGCCCCGGCCCCTATCGCCACTCCTAGCAGCCCAAGCAGCACGCTGCTGAAAAAGACATAACCCGGCCCAAGTCTTCGGTCCTTCGCGGGCCGCATCCAATTGAATCCATACCACGTCAAATCGCTATCGACGACTCGAAGCACCCATCGTTCAATCATTCTCATACCAATTGGACAAACCAATTCGTGATTCGTATCGTGCTTTTGCATTGCGCCCCGCTAGCCATTCCCTAGCATCTTCCCCATGCGAGAACGTTCACTAATCGGGATTATTATTGGCACCGCCTCAGTGCTGGCATTATGCAATTTACGCGCTGCCGATGGCACCGACACACCCAAACCTCCAGCAGCAGCAGCCAAGCCCGCCATCGAAACCGCCGTGCCTGCCAGCGCGGACACCAATTTCGATGCCGTCGCAAATTCCGTGGTCAAGATTTTCTCCACCGTCCGCTATCCCGACCTGTTTAAGCCGTGGACCAAAAGCGCGCCTTCCTCCGTCACCGGCAGCGGCGTCGTCATCGAAGGAAAACGCATTCTCTCCAACGCCCATGTCGTCGAATACGCCAGCCAGGTGCAAATCCAGGCCAACCAGGCCGGCGACAAAGTCTCCGCGCACGTCGAGGCGATCGCTCCCGGCATCGATCTCGCCGTGCTGAAGCTCGACGATGAATCCTTCTTCGACACGCATCCGCCGCTGCCGCGCGCGAAGATGCTTCCCGAAATCAAAGACGCCGCCATGGTTTACGGTTACCCCGAAGGCGGCACGAGCCTCTCCATCACCAAGGGAATTGTCTCCCGCATTGAATTTGCCCCGTACAATTTCCCCGTCTCCGGCCTCCGCATTCAAATCGACGCCGCTATCAATCCCGGCAACAGCGGCGGTCCGGCTGTCGTCGGTGACAAGATGATCGGCCTCGCGTTCAGCCGCCTGACCGAGGCGGACAACATCGGCTACATTATTCCCTCCGAGGAAATCGATTTGTTCCTGCAGGACATCGCCGACGGGCATTACGACGGCAAACCGTCCATCTTCGACGAATATCAAACTCTCGAAAACCCCGCCTTGCGCAAATTCCTTAAGCTCGACAAATCCGTCCAGGGACTCGTCATCCATAAACCGGATTCGAACGCCGACGGCGTTTTAAAACCGTGGGACGTGATCACGAAAATCGGCGACACACCCGTCGACGACCAGGGCATGGTCAAAATCAGCCCGAATCTGCGCGTGCATTGCCGTTATCTCGTTCAGAAAATAGCGAAGAACGGCAAGCTCCCAATGACGATCGTCCGCAACGGCAAGGCCATCTCCCTCGAAGTCCCCGTTTCCGCCGAACACCCCATGGTCATCCCGGACCTCGGCGATAGTTACCCCTCGTATTTTATTTACGGCCCCATTTGCTTTTCCAAGGCCACCGAGCAATTCACCCGCAATTTCCTCACCGGCACCCGCGCGGGCCGCTTCGTCGGCTGGCTCAGCGCCATGGGCAGCCCCCTGCTCGCTCGGGTGGGAGACAAACCGGCGTTTGCCGGAGAGGAACTCGTTGTAGTCCCCTCGCCTTTCTTTCCGCACAAACTTTCCAGCGGCTACGCTGATCCCTATTACCAGGTGGTGAAGTCAATCAACGGCATCAAAGTCAAAAATCTCGCGCACCTCGTCGAAATCCTCCGCGACTCCAAGGACGAATTCATCCGCATCGACTTCGATGCCCGCTACGGCGAAACCTTGGTGTTCCCTCGCGCCGAAATGCTCGCCGCCACTGACGACATCCTCACCGACAACGGCATCCGCTCCCAGGGCTCCCCCGACACACTCGCCGTTTGGAACGCCAAAAAATAACCCGGGCACCGTGCCCCCATTGACTTAGTCAAACCGAGCGCCCAAGCTTCGCGACGTTCATGGAAACGAAAAGTCGCATCACGCGGCATACGCTGGCGTTTTGGTTCGGCGTCATTTACATCGTCGCCGGCGTGTCCTGCCACCTGCCCGATTACCTCAATCACCGCGGGCAGCACTTTCACCTCAGCGGATTGCCCATGTCGAACATGATGCTCTTCGGCATGTTCCTGATCGTCGTCGGCATCGCCTTGACCGCCTACGGACTGTTTCCTGTCAGCGACCACGCCAAGGACGCTAGCGCGGAATACCAGTTAAAATCCATGGACGACGCACGCCTCACCTGGGCCCATTGGCGGCTGGTATTGGTTCTCGGCATCGCACTCGTCGTGGACGTCATGAAACCCGCCACGCTCGGCTTCGTGCTGCCCGGCATGCGCCGGGAATACGGCATCAGCGTCCAGGAAAGCGCCTATCTCCCGCTCATCGCTCTCATCGGCACCACCATCGGCTCCGTCCTCTGGGGCGTGCTCGCCGACCGCCTCGGGCGACGCGGCTCCATCCTCCTCGCCTCCCTGATTTTTGTAAGCACCGGCATCTGCGGATGCATGCCCGCGTTCAAATGGAATTTGCTCATGTGCCTCCTCATGGGACTCTCCGCCGGCGGCATGCTGCCCATTGTGTTCGCGCTGCTCGCCGAAATAGTCCCCGCCAAACACCGCGGCTGGCTCTCCGTCCTCGTCGGCGGCCTCGGCACCTCCGGCGGCTACCTCGCGGCCAGCGGCGCCGCCGGCTGGCTGGAACCACTCTACAGTTGGCGCATCCTCTGGCTGCTCAACGTCCCCACCGGCATGCTCGTCATTCTCCTGAGCCGATTCATTCCCGAATCCCCGCGCTTCCTGCTCCACATGGGCCGCATCACCGAAGCGGAAAATATCCTGTCACGCTTCGACATCAAACTGGTGCGCGTCGCCGTTGCGGACCAGCGCGAAGTGGTCAAGCACTCCGTCAAACAACTCTTCAAAAAACCCTACGCCGCCGCCACGCTGGCCGTCTGCATCTATGGCGTCGCGTGGGGTTTGGTGAATTGGGGCTTCGTCCTGATGCTCCCGACCATCATGCAGGACTACTTGCAACTGGACGCCAAAATCGCCAATCGCCTCCTCGCCAAATCCGCGCTCATCGCCGTGCCCGGCTGCCTCGTCGTCTCGTGGCTCTACGGCTTTTGGAGCAGCAAACGCACGTTGGTCCTCGCCGCCATCGGCACCTCATTCGTGCTGGCGAGCTTCGCCACCATCAAAAGCGGTGAAGACTACAACCAAACCGTCTTCAGCATTCTCACCATCATGCTCCTCGTCGGCTTGAGCGGCATGATTTCCATGCTCCCGCCTTACAGCGTCGAACTCTATCCCACCAAACTCCGCGCCACCGGCGGCGGATTAACCGCCAGCAGCAGCAAACTCGGCGGCGTCCTCGGCCCGGCTGCCGTGGCCGGCATCCTCGCAATTTTCCCCGGCTTTCTCGTGCCCGCTGTGACCCTCGCCGTTCCGCTGCTCATCGCCGCGGCCACCTTATGGCGCAACGGCCGCGAAACCTCCGGCCGACGCCTCGAGGACATCCACGAAATGCCCGTCCCGACTGCCGAGCAATCCGGGGTGTGATTGAAAATGATTTCGCGGGCGCATCTCAAAATTTGAGCGGTATTTCAGCCACGGAGTGGCGGCAGACGGTAGCCCACGGCGCAAGGCGTGGGAATAGACGGTGAAGAAACGAGCCGCGGAGCGGCGAAAGAACGTGAACAGCGCGGTTCTTCTTTCGCCCCTGGCGGGGCTTGTCATTTTTCGTACGTTTTCCCACGGCTTGCACCGTGGGCTATCCTCTCACGCCGCTCCGCGGCTATTCCCACGCTTATTCTATTTCTTATCAACGCTTGCAGGCACGGAATTGACGACGTTGACCGGTCGCAACTCCAATTTCCGCAGCCGAAACAACTCGCCGCCCTTCATTTCCTTCGCGGCGACCTTGATTTCAAAAGGTTCTCCGACAAACGAACAATGCACGATCCCCAATGATTCCGACTGCTGCTTCCCGGCTTTCACGGTCCCGGTGACCGAATCCGGCGGCGTCTTGTCTTTGACCTTTTCCGGCAGCTCAAAAGTAATCGTGAACGTATTTCCCGCCGACGCCGCCTCCGCATCGTAATTCACGCTGACCTCGTAGGCCGTCGGCGCGTCCGTGCGCACCTTCCAATCAACAAATTGACTCGGCTTCGTCCAATCCATCACCACATCATCCGTTTTCTTGCCCGGACCAAATTTCAATCCACCATGCAATTCCCCATCGAACGCCCGCAAGGTTTCGACTGGGAAACTCGGTTGCAACAATCGCGTGGGGTCGCCCACAATATCGCCGGCGCAGTTCAAAACCATCACGCAGTCCGGATCGCGGACCAAAGCCGCCGGGAACGTCCACCCGGAAATTTTTACATCCAACGGATTCAGGCGCGTCACTTTCAACGGCGGTGGTTGTTGGATCGGCGTCAGGAACTCCGCGCTTTTCACGTCAGATTTCAGTCCGCCCACCACCAGTTCGCCATTCGTCGGCCAGTCAAACACATGCAGGTAAAGCGCCTCGCCCTTGCGCGTCGACTCACCCCACGTCTGCACCGGCAACGGCGTCCGCGTCGTCCCGCGAATCGATGAGCCATTAACCTGCCACCACGCACCAATGCCCTTGAGAATCGCCACGTCCTTCGGATCAATCCGGCCATCACCCATCGGCCCGATGTTCATCAGCACATTCCCGCCGCGCGCCGCCGCCTTGGCGAGCAATTGAATGAAATGCGACGGCGGCTTGTGCGACGTATCAAATTTATTCCAGCCATACGACTCGTCCGTCGTCGGAATCGCCTCCCAATCCCCCGCGTGCGGCGGAAATTCCGCCGGCCGATCCGTCGTGTCATCGTAATCGCCCCACCCACTCACAAGCCGCCCGCTGATCACCACGCGCGGACTCGCCTCGCGCACCGCCTTCATGATGCGCAGATTTTCCGACGGCGGCAATTTGCTCGACGTATCAAACCACAAAATGTCCGGGTCATACATCTTGATCAGCTCGCGCAACTGCGGAATCGCTTTTTCATCCACGTACTTGCGCGCGTGAACCATGAACTCCGGCCGCGTCTCCCACCAATTTCTTCCACCGAGCAACTTGTCACCGCCCGGATTGTTGTAATCCCAATCATTGCCCGCGCCATCCTTGGAGCCCCAATCGAACGCCTGCGAATAATAAAATCCAAACCGAATCCCCGCCTTCTGGCACGCCGCCTTGAGATCCTTCATCGGATCATGCTTCCATGGCGTCGCATCCATGATGTTGTAATCATTCACCTTCGTCGGCCACATCGCGAAGCCATCATGATGCTTCGCCGTGATGACGATGTAACCCATGCCCGCCTGCTTCGCGAGCGCCACCCATTCCTCCGCCTTGAAATTGGTCGGATTAAAATTCCCCGCGACCTCCTTGCGATAAACCGGGATCGGAATCTTCAACACCCGCTGAATATGCTCCGCATAACCCCCGCCCCGGTGCCCCTGAAACTCATTGCCGAGCCCCGAATAGACGCCCCAATGAATAAACATCCCAAACCGCGCCTCGCGCCACCACGCCAGCCGCTCATCCCGCGTCTTCATGGACTCGCGCCACCAGGCAGCCTCCGGGCTATCCTTGGAAGGCAGCCCAAAATATTCGGAAGCGGCCGGCGAATTTGTCTGGCAGAAAGCACCGGTGAGTGAACTGAACAATAAAGCGGCAGCCAAAAAGCCGACGCGACTCGTAGGGGTGAGTAGCTTCATATTTTTAATTATGCACCAAAAGGCGCAATTTGATTTTAACGGCAGCAATTTGATTGGCCAGAGAAACTTGAATGCCCCGGACCGTCATGCTTTGAAAAGCCGACGGAACCGCTCCAATAAAAAGTTCCTATTAAGTCAGCGTTTGACTCTTCGATACTTCGTCTTCTCGGGGACAACACTCGAAGTAATCGCATCCATTTCCAGTTGGTCAGCGGAAATCGTAAAGGAAACGGTCAGTGGAATTTTCATGTCGGGCCGTGTGGGAACTGAAATGAACTCCAGGCGAACGTGATTGGTGTCCAGTATCGTGTAAGTCCCACCCTGTGGAATTACGAGGTCCTTTCCATTTGAGCCTTTTAATACATCGGCGATCTTGAATGTGCCATCCTTGAGAAACTCGGCAGTCTGATAGGACTCTGCCGTTATGTTAGTTTGTCCGGGCCGACTGCCACGAACGGTTATCGGGTCCGTACGCCAAAGGCCAATCAAACTCTGAGCCTGCGAGCAATCACAGAGAAAAGCAAAAATCAAAGTTGTGAGGAGCGCCTGTAAAACGGTTGATGTCCGCATGGCACATCTACATTCCTTCAAACATCATATTTTTATCAAGTCATCTTTTTGAGAAGGTTTCAAAACCAATCACAAAATGCGCTGCAGACGCCGCAGCGTTAAAACAGCCGCAGGCCACTTCGAAACCCCGTAGGGGTGAAAGACAATAGCCCCGGGCAAGCGAGTCCGCGAGCGCCGCCCGGGGTTACTCAATAAAATCATCCCACACTTTCCGGCTCCGCCGGGCGAGCGCAGCGAGCATATCGGTTCTTCCATCCTTATCGTGTGGGCTTCGGTTGCCGTGGGTATTGAATAAATTCGACGTCGGTTTGTAATTGTAAGCGTGACGAAAAGTCGCAAAATGCCGGTATGGAAGAACCTCGTGGAACTGAAGTGCAGCCTCCGGAGAGTCCGACCCCAGAGCCGTCGGAAGGAAGAAAATTGTTGAATCTTGCGGCTGAGATTATTGCAAAATACAAGGTTCCCCATGCCCTGCTGACATTTTTTCTTCGCGAATGGAAGGGGCTAAAAATGTCTTTGGCTTTAGTGGTCGTTTTATTGGTATGCGTGAGTGTGGCGGTCAGTTGGGGAATAAGCGGGATCAAGAACATGACTATCCACAAAATGGAACATGCTTTAAGTGATACGAATTTGTATTACCAAGCAGTCTTAAAAACTCTCCGGGACGATAAACAAGATTTGCAGAAAACGATTGGCGATAACACAATTACTTTTAATGAAAAGTTAAGAGAAAAGGACGTTGAAATTTCGGACATAAAAAACGAAAGGAGTGTGTTGCAGACACGGGTTACGTTCCTCGAAACGCTACCACATCGCATATCAGAAATCGCTAGCAATATGGAGGCGATTCATGCGAATACCCCAACAAATTTGAGTGCGTATTTTGCGCTCGCTGGAAGCATTGACGCTTTAACCAATTCCTTGGCAAAATATTCGGCGGATGTTGGATTTGCAGTGACAATTAACGGGATTGAATTAACCAATTGGTTGGCGTTGCCGTTTCCCACAAACGGAGATCTTTTAATCGAGTTTAAAAATATTGGGTCCTTCACCGCTGCGGACGTGAACGTAGATTTTTGTGCAACCACAGGTTCAACGAACATAACAGCTGATGGTTGGACGCTCACACTCCCAGGAACAATATTTAATCAACAAGCCAGTCACTGGAAGTGGCGAGCGGAAACGCCTGTGCCTACAACGATGGCCGCATATTGTGTTTCTTCGTTAAAACTCTCGACGAATCTTGTTGATTCTCATCTTATGTGTCGACTGTCGATATTTGGAAGCAACGCAAAAGCACAGGATTACGTGTTCGGTGTAATACCGAAATAAGAAATGGTTTGTTGCAGATAACATGGTTCGAGATACCAAGGTGCCCTATTTGCATATTCTGAGAACACGAAACCATTTCGCATTTCTCGCATCTGGTTTTAAATCAGAATCTTAATCTTAAAACCCACCGCCTCCCGATTCCCTCAAAAACCTTACCGTAAGTTTTTCCACATTTTCAAAACGTGCTAAAACCTCTCCAGATGAAATGGAGAAAAGCAGATTTGAAAAGCTCAGAACCGACGTCCCTTATGTCCCTTCCGTCCTTTTCGTCTTTCCCATCTGTGTTCATCCGTGTGCATCCGTGGTTAAAAAAATCATCCTATGAAAACTAGAGTTGGAAAAATCGCCCGTCTGCCCCTCCACATTCGCGAAGAACTTAATCTACGCATCGCCAACAACGCCCTCGGCAAAGACCTCGTCGCCTGGCTCAAAACGCTGCCCGAAGCCCAAAAAGTCATGGCCGAACTCTTCGGCGGCCGTTCCATCACCCACCAAAATATCTCCGAATGGCGCCGCGGCGGCTACGCCGATTGGGCCGCCACCCGCACCGACCGCGCCCAATGGCAGGACCTCCTCGATCACCTCGAGGAACTCAACGAAAAGCGCACCGTCACCGGCGGCGTCGACGTGACCAATCATCTCGCCACCCTGGTCGTCTTCGAACTCGGCCAGGCACTCGACAAACTCGGCCGCATGGAAGATTCCGACGAACGCTGGAGAATTTTCCGTCAAATCTCCCGCGGCCTCTCCCGCCTCCGCATGGACGATTGCCGCGAAAAACGCGTCCGTTTATGGGATCTCAAGGCTGCGAGGAAAAACGGGCATTTCCAACCTATGCCAACCCATGCCGACCATAAAAAAATCATTTTTTGATTCGGAGCGCCGAACACCAAGGCGGGCGGAGATACCAAACGCCGAATCATTTTCGAGCGTATGCGTACTCCGCACGAACGCGCATCACTGCGCCCGAGGCTTCACCGACAATATTCATTTCTTTATAACTAAAAACGCCGGCGCGGATGACTCCGCACCGGCGTTAAAACTCAGAAAAGAGAGTTTACGGCATTTGAATAATGTAGAACTGCCGCGTCAGATTCGGATCCAGCGTATTCGTGAAGCTGAAATTGCCGTTGACGAATGCATCCGTTCTAACCGGCGTCCAGCTCGAAAGCGGCAAGGCCACGTTCGTGGAGGCGAGCACGTAATAAGTCCCGCTGGTCGTCCCGTTCGTGCCGTTGATCACGAGCTGATTGCCACTAAGCGCGATACTCGAGAACTGCGGCTGTGCCGGCGGCGCGACGGACACCCGGATATTGCCATCCGTCCTCAGCGTCGAGGTATCCCAGACCAAACCATCGCCTGGGGTCGGCGGGTTAAACGCCGTGAACGAGCCGCTGGCGGTGTTGAAGCTGAAGAGCTTGATGGCATCCCCCGCGGCCAACGGGTCGCCCGTGACCGTCAGCAGAAGCGTACCGCCGAAGGTCAGCGATGTCACATTGGTGATCAAGTCGGTGGTGAATGCAGTGCCAAACTTCGCCACATCCATGGCGGTGGTGCCGCTCAGGGCCAAACTGTTGCTGATGCTCAATGTCCCGGTCGCGTTCACCAAATCACCGGGCGACAAAGTCCCCCCGCTCTGCACCGTGACCGCGCCGCGCACGAAACCGAGACCGCCAAACATTCCACCGGCGACCGTGATATTGTTCGTGCTGCCGATGCCGTCAACGAGCAACCCGCCGCCGTTTATTGTGGTGGTGCCCATGTAATCGTTCGTGCCGGCGAGGACCACAATGTTTGTATCAATGGATTTGATCAGCGCGCCGGGGCCGCCAATGGGCCCGTTGAATGTCATGGAAACCGGGGCGCCGCGTCCCAGCGGAGCGCCGCCGAACACGCAATTGCCGTTCAAGGTCACCGCACCAATGATCGTGTGGCTGCCATTATAGTTCCAGAGGTTCGGAGTAGTGCCATCACCGAACAAAATAAAGTTTTTGTCCCAAGGTGTCGTGGTGTCGTAAAAGGCCAGGATAGCGCCTGCGCGCACGGTCACGTTACTCGCGGGATTTCCCATCGAAGTCGTGCCGCTCTCAAAAGTGAGCATGCCTTGTTGAACATCAATGTTCCCCAACGCGCTATCCACGTTCGCGCCAATAATGGAAATCTGATTCAGGCCGACTTTAACCAGGTTGTAATTGCTGCCGCCAGTGTTCAAAGTTCCGGTGATGGCGAAATACCCGACGTTCTGAATCGTGTCCGTGTTGAAGGGTCCCGTGCCGCCGATGGTGGTATCGCCAGCCATGGTAACGTTCTGCAATGCGTTCGCCGTGGAGGTAAGGGAGCTGTTTTGAGGGCCGCCGTTATTGACCAACGCACCGGCTCCGGTCGGGCCCGAGCCAGACACCGTGATGGCGAGCCCGCCCAGATTTTTGCCATTCACATCCAAAGCGGCGGAATTTGTGACCGTAGCGCTCAACGTGCCCAAGGGCGTGGTTCCATTGCCCGCAATGATCGTCCCGGCGTTGATCTGGATTGGCCCACTGTAGCTGCCATTG
>DASZPR010000673.1:0-3613 GCA_035550235.1 Verrucomicrobiia bacterium
CCCGTGACGCGTGGCGTTATTCAAAGCCTCCTGGGCAATGCGGTAAAGCTGGGTCGCCGCGTTGTTATCGTAAATGGCCACGGGTTCCTCGCATTCCAGCGAGCACTGGATGTTCAAAAGCCCGGTCGCGCTGACTGCAAGTTCATACAGCGCGGCTTGGAGTCCCGCGACATCCAACTGCACGGGAAAGAGCCCCCGCGAGACCGTTCGTGTCTGGGTGACCCCCTGTTTGATAAGCTCCGCGATTTCCGCTGCCTCATGCGCCTCGGGAATGCCGAGTTTTCGCAGATCGTTTCTCAGCGAGCTGGCGGCGCAACTGACCGCGGCAAAATACTGGCAAATGCCATCGTGCAGGTCCTGGCCGAGCCGTTGCTGCTCGTGTTCGCTGATTTTAATGATTTCCCTTTCCAGGCGCTGGGACCGTTCGAGCAATTCGATGCGGGATTTTAGCGCCGACCCGCCAACAACGACGAACAGAAAAAAGATCAACCGGATGAAAGCGTTGTACGCCTGGAACCAATCCCGCACATAGGGATGCCCCGATTTGGCGTCTGCCCACCACCAGACTGTGGCGCAAAAAATGGCGACAAAATACGCCCCCTTCCTGTCTCCAAACCAGACTGCCATCAGAATTGGCGCGGCATAGACGACCAGCAGACTAAATTCATAACCTGTAATGTAATCAAAATATCCGATGACCAGCCCCAACATGGTCGCTTCGCACAGGATCGTTTCCTTCGTCTGCCGGCCTAAAAATCCTCCAATGGCCGCACCTATTCCACTTAAGTGTTTAAGCAACGGGAAATGCTTCCATGGATTTGAAATTGCCCGCTCCACAGACTTATCAATATCAAGCGCCCGTTTTGATTCGCACGCGTTGATCCCCGGGATCTCGTCGCAAACAAGGAATGGGGCGGGCTTTAACTTCATCATGGCAATGGTCCATGGAAGCAGCAGACATGCCAGCCCCCCTCTTTTTAGCGTCTATTGCCTTCCGAGCGTGTTAAGAGTTGGTATGGATTGCCTCCATGAGAGCCTTGAACTTGCCCAACCTCAACTTCAATCTCCTCAGGAGCGCGGCGGGAGAATCCCACCCAGCGTCCGGAGCGTACACCATTTTGAAGGTGACGCGTGTTTTTCGTCCCACTTCAGGGTCAAAGCACACCACACCGGAGCTTTCGCTTCCTGAAACCGTGCGCCACGCGATGCGCCGTTGCGGGATGCGCAGGACGATTTGGAAAGTGGCTTCGTAATTGCGACCGCCGCGCTCCACCACCCAGTGGAAATGCGTTTCGTCAACCCGCCGCATCTCAAGAACGGCAGGCATGAATTTTGGGAAATCCTCGATGTGCGTCCACTGCTCGTAAACCTCCTCGATGGGCGCATTGACAATAATGGCCTCCTCAACGGACATCATTCTTATTGCCTCCAGCCCGCGCCGATCCTCGCTTTTGGTTTTTTCCCGATTTACGCTGACGCGGGATTCGCGGCGACATCGCTTTCCGGGCCGCAAGCTTTGTCGCTTTGACTGCCGGCGCGACTTTGCCCGACTTTTTTTCCAATGCGCGGAGTACATCCCCGGGGTTGGCGCCCGTGTCGCGAATTTGCCCGAAGACTTCCAGGGCCGCGAGCAGAGAGTCACGATCGACTTCGCCCGCAATTCCATCTTCCAGGCATACGGTCACATATTTTAATTCGTATCTCCCTGCTTCGGGCAAAAGATTTTGTAATCCGCTTAACGTGTGTGAATCGAGAAAGCTGCGATCCGTGATGACGGAATTGGTCCGGGGGTGATAGTAGCAGCGTGAAAGCAGTTTCATCTATGATTGCCTGGCTCCCGTGGCATCGAAAATTTACAACTCAAAACATAACTCATGACACGTCCCTGTTGCAGTTCAGCCGGAACAGGCCTTAATAAGCCGGTCTCTGCTGATCCCAGCTATTTTAATTGGACGCGCGAAGTTCCCGCAACGTTCAAAGTTTCGCTCCGGAATAGATGCTCCCGTGTTTTGATCAGTCAAGGAACAATCCCGAACTCTCGACCATCGCTTCGCCCAGTTGCTGGGGAGTGATGAGTCCCTTGATATTCCCGCCAACGCCATGGGAATTGGTTTCGTCTCTCACCAGGGCCGCCGATGCCATGCTGGCGCGCATCAGGATCATTACGTCAAAGAACGGAGCGAACTCGGTGACGGTGACGTAATTGCGGTCCGCGAGTTCAGCCGCCGTGACGGGGCCGGCTCCATTTTCCAATGCCTTGAGAATCGTCTCTGCGGAAAGAATACCGACAATGCGCGAGCCGGCGTCCACCAGGAAAATAGCGGGGGCCGACTTGCCGGACGCCACATGCGCAATTTCCTTGATGCCGCAGGAAGCGTTCAGCCGCCCGAAATTCGTCAGCATTATTTTTTGCACCGGTTGCACAAGATGCGGACTGGAGTGCATCGCCTCCGGCACGTAATGCCCGCGCCGCACCAGCTTCATGGAGTATATGCTCTCGCGCGACAGAACCTTCCGTATCCCGTAGCTGACGGCCACGGTGATCGTCATGGGGACGATGACATTGTAATCGAGCGTCATCTCGAAAATCATCACGATTGCCGCCATGGCCGCGCCGGTTGAGCCGCCGACGACTCCGGCCATCCCCGCAACGGCGAACGCCGCCGGGCTGATGCCCAGTTGCGGAAAACACCATTGCAGGAACGTCCCGTATGCGCTCCCCAAAGTGGCCCCCAAAAACAGCGCAGGCGAGAAAATGCCACCCGAGGCTCCCGAACCCAGCGTAAGGGAGGTCACAAGTAGTTTAAGCGCAAATAAAAGCAGCAGCAGCGCCAGGGGAAAGGCCCTGCCGGATAAAATTTCCTGCACCGTCGAATAACCGACGCCTTCAACGTAGTAATGACCGTAGAAGGTCATCAAGCCGTAAAGGACCAGGCCAACTCCTAACATCCCAAGCAGATGCTGGCGGTAATAACTCCCGCCAACGCGGCGCTCAAAAAAATCCTCGGCGCCATAGATGGATTTGATGAAAAGCGCGGACACAGCGCCCATGACCAGCCCCAGCCCGATATATGCGAGCAGCACCAGCGGGCTTGCCATATGGAAGTAAGGGGTTTCGAGGGCGGGAATCACGAAAGAGGGATACTGCCCGAAGAAGAGACGGCCGACATAGGTTCCCGCCGCCGTGGCAAGCGCAACAGGGACCAGCGTGCGCACGCTGACTTCGTGCATCATGATTTCCAGCGCGAAGAGGACGCCCCCCACCGGGGTATTGAACGTGGCTGCAATTCCCCCGCCCGCGCCACCGGCAATCAGGACGATGCGCTGCCACGCCGGAACGCGCAGGATTTGACCGATGGTCGAGCCAAAAGAGGATCCGATCTGGATGATCGGCCCCTCACGACCCACCGAGCCGCCGCTGCCGATGGAGATCGCTGAGGCAAGCGATTTGACGATTGCGACGACCGGGCGGATGCGCCCGCGATTATAATAAATCACGTCGATGACTTCCGGCACGCCGTGGCCCTTGGCTTCCGGCGCGAAATTAGCGACCAGGAACGTCACGCCGATACCGCCCAGCACCGGCACGAGAATGACCGCGGCACCCCAGGGT
>DASZPR010000674.1:0-2791 GCA_035550235.1 Verrucomicrobiia bacterium
TACAGTGGTGCCGGCAGCGGTCTATAATTTTACCACCAAGACATTCAATATCGCCGCTACCGCGACTAATTTTTGGGATACGAACCGGACGATTTTGGATCCGCTGCCGCAGTTTGGTTTGCTGACGACGAACTGGGTGCAGGCCTACATCTTGGATAATACCAACGTAATAGATTACGTCCAGTTACGCGGCCCGATTGACAACGCCAATTTGAATAACGGGCTGAACGACCCTACGAATTACGCTGGCGCACCGAATTATGGCCTGTGGGCAACAAATGGCTTTAGCTGGCAAGCCATGCCTACCTGGGGAATTATTGACCAGATATTAATTTCTAGCCAGAACGTTAATCCGCCGCCGTCGGCTCGTTGGAAAGATCCGGGAGTGAAAATTCCGGGCATTGCGGATCCGCTACGGGTGTCGCGGATTTTCTTTGGTGCCTTTTTAGGACCCGATTCCATTTATCAATATCAAACAGATTTTGGCGCGCTGGCTACTTACACCAACTTTGAACTGTCAGTGCAAGCACCTTATTCCGCCGTGCGAACGGTCTATGTGCCGTATCTGTATCAGGTGAATGATCCGCTGGTGCATTATCTAGCCAGTGATTTGGATGTGGGCAAGGCCGGCGTCTGGACTGGAAATATTCTCTTGGAAAATGGACTTTGGAGGCAGATTGATGATGCGACCATATCACCGTTTCCAACTCCGCCCACGACCGAGATCGTCAAGGGCCGTTACCAGCCGTGGGGCCGGGCGGCGAACACTGCATTTACGACTGCGGATTACAATTTCAATAATTCTTACAACTTGATTTACAAAGACCCGCTGGTGTGGGGTTCGGATTATTGGGATTTCCCCACAAACAAGTATCCGACGGTGGGTTGGATTGGCCGAGTGCATCGCGGCACGCCGTGGCAGACGGTGTATCTCAAGGCGCATAATGTCTTGCATACCTTGGGGGCCGGCGCTCAGCCCAATCCGGTGTCTGGCACCAACACTTGGGAAGCTTGGACGGGAGATTACAACTTACAAGATGCGCAACAAACCTGTCCGATAGCTGACCGGCAACTGGTAAGTTTGCTGGCGGCCATGTTGAATACGAACGATCTGCACGCCCAATTTTCCGTGAACAATCCTGATCCAAATGCATGGGCCAGTTTGCTGGATGGATTCACTGTGCTGACGAATTCCGCTAACATGCCGCCGTTTAATACTTCGACAATTTTCCCGACCGAACTTGATCCGCTGATAGTGTCGTCAAATTTATCACAAGTCTCGGTGATGGTTGAAGACATCCAATCGTTTCGCACTGGCCCGCCGCTTCATCAGATTGGCGACATCCTTGCAGCGCTCACGCTGACGGAACAATCACCTTTCCTGAATTGGAACAATGCGAACCAGATAAAATACGGCATCAGCGATGAAGCCTACGAGGCGATTCCCAGCCAGTTGCTTCCATTGCTACGGATTGATTCAATCGGGGCGATGATTTCCACCAATGGGCAAATGCAGGTGCAGTTCAGTGGTTATGACGGCTACAATTATATTGTTCAAGTTTCTTCAGACCTCATTCATTGGATCAACCTCAGCACAAACACGCCGGTCAATGGAGCCTTTTATTTTGTCGTGCCAGTTCAATCAAATTCGCCGCAGCAATTCTACCGCTCGCTATTGAAGTAATTCCCGTTGACTCCATGCCTACGTGTTCTAGGCTCGAAGCCATTCGTTGTCGGACTGGCGAAACTGATTTGACCATAGGCAAAATTCGTCCGAAAATAATCCCATGAATTCATCTAAACGATACTTCCAAATCAGCGGCTTTTGCCTGCTGGCGGCGGTCTGGCTGGGCGCAACCGGCTGCCAGAGTTTTAGCGCGTCGGAGACAAAGAGCCTGACATCGGTCACGATCACCAGCCGGACGATGGCGGACGTGCAGGCGGCGGTGACCAAAGTTTTCACCGCGCACATGTTTGACAATGTGCTCAATCAGGAAAATCAGTTCACCTTCACGCGGGCGGGCACCAGCGCGGATCAAATGGCCTATGGCAGCCTGACATTTCATCGTCCGATCACCGTAAAAGTGCTGGTGACCACGCAGCCGCAAGGCGCGGACACGATCGTCGTGGGTTGCAATGCCTGGATCATCGAGTCGGAAAATGACCCGGTTTTTCAGGAGATTCACCCTGTCCATTCGTTCGGCAAACAGCCTTACGAAGACCTGCTTCAGGAAGTAAAGGCGCAGTTGGGCGAGTAAATCTGGGCTGAAACTTCGGTGTTCCATTTTGGATTGGGCCGCAAATCGGCGGGCTTCAATCTTGCCGAAGCGGGCTGTGATTCGATAAATTTACCCGTGCTCGACATCAAATTGATCCGTGAAAAAACTGATTTTGTCCGCCAGCGGCTTGCCTTGCGCGGGGCAGGGGATGAGGCGAAGATTGACGAACTGCTCCAGTTCGACGACCGGCGGCGCAAGGCGCTCGCGGAAGTGGAGACGTTGAAATCCCAGCGCAACCGTGTGAGCAAGGAAATCGGCGCGTTGATGGGGCAGAAAAAAATCGCCGAGGCGGAAGCCAAAAAAAACGAGACCAAGGACCTTGGCGAAAAGATCGCCGCGCTTGACAAACAGGCGGCGGAAAGCGAAGCGGCGCGCGATGCGCTGATGTTGCAACTGCCGAACCTGCCGCATGAATCGGTTCCCGCCGGCAAGAGCGCGGAGGAGAATCCTGAAATTCGCGTTCACGGCACGAAACCAGATTACACATTTAAGCCAAAATCACACGTTGAACT
>DASZPR010000675.1:0-2402 GCA_035550235.1 Verrucomicrobiia bacterium
GCAAAAAAGTGATTGCAGTGGATAACTCGGAAAAAATTGTCGAGTTTGGCGCGGCGAAGGCAAAGAAAAATAATCTGAAAAATCTGGAGTTCCGGCTGGGTGATTTGCAGAACCCGCCGATTGAACCGCACAGCGTGGACGTGGCGATTCTGAGCCAGGCGTTGCATCACGCGGAAGAACCGGCGAAGGCGATTGCGGCCGCTTACAAAATGCTCAAGCCGCACGGGCAAATTTTGATTCTGGATTTGGCGAAGCACAATTTCGAGAAATCGCGCGAGCTTTACGGCGACCGCTGGCTCGGATTTCCGGAAAGCGATTTGCATCGGTGGCTGGAAGAGGCGGGTTTCAAGAAAGTGGAAATCAGCGTCGTCGCGCGCGAGGAACAGCCGCCGCATTTTGAGACCGTGCTGGCGACTGCGGAGAAATAATCGGCTCGCGAGGACGTTCGGTTCCCCTACGGCAAATCTATTTAAACTCCCGTCGTCTTATATTTTCCTCGACGCAGATCGAGGGGCTAATTAAAATCACTCCCGCATTTGACCCTCTTTCAAATGCGGGAGTGAAAATTTCTTATTTCAATTAATTTATTTTGGTGTTCGTTCAAGTATTCCAAAAACACTTCCTGATCTGCCATCGGCTTTTGCTAGTCTGCGACTATGATTATTGATATCGCCAACCAACGCAGTCGCATGCTGAGCCCGTCCCGCGATCAAATTTCCCGTCTGCAAATCGAAACGTCGAATTGGACTTAAAAAGGACCGGACTAAAAGGGCGCCTGATTGTTGGTTAGGGGAACGAGGTTGTTCGTAAGTGGGCCGGGTGAAAAATTGGTCACGCTGGAATTGAAGAACGCCGTGGGCGCGGTGCTATTTGTCGGAGGCGAGGTCGTTCCGTTCAAAGATTGAAGCACCGGCAGCGACCGTCCGAGATCGTTTCGTAAAACAAAAATTGCCTGGAGCGTGGCAGCGTCGACGTTGAAATTGTTCGTGCCGATGCGGATGGAAAGCGAGATGACGCGCGGGCGCGTGGTTCCGCTGGCGGCGCCGGTGGGCGTGAGGTTCGCGCCGAGAGGAGCGGGGATGGAGGTCATTGGTGCGGCAAATCCTTGAACAACATTTGTGGACGACACGCTGACGATCGCGGCGTTGCTCTGGATGAAATCGAGCACGGGCAGCGTTTGTTCGATGTTCGTTTGCAGTGTAAGGAGGAGCGTCAGGACATCGCTCAATTGAAACGCAGCTCCATTGGTCGGCATCACCAAAGTATTGGTGAAGGGGATTTGATTCGTGAGCGGAATCGGAGTGAAATTCACCGCGCCATTGGGAATCCCCATTTGTGCGTTTGCGGAATTGATTTGCAGAGAGTGTGTCCCAGCGCAAATTCCAAAAACGGTTGCGAGTGTAAAAAGAATTTTTTTCATTACAAAAGAAACGGCGGCAATTAGTCGCCAACCATTCCTTCTTTAACGAACGCCCGGAATGAAAGTGTCTCTATGGGGAGTTGACCCGACAAAAGGGAAGCTCCAAACGCCAACAGCCAAGCTCCAGAAAAACTTCAAGCTCCAAGTTCCAAAAGCGCGCGGTTGGATCTCGATTTGGTGCTTGGACCTTCTCTGGCGCTTGGTGCTTGGAAGGTGGAGCTTTAAGACCGTTAGCTCGCCGCGGCGGATTTGCGACTCGTGGTCATGTAGCTGAGATATTCGGTCAATTGCTGCTTCATGTCCTTGCGCGACACGATGGCGTCGATGAGGCCGTGGTCGAGGAGAAATTCGGCGGTCTGGAAACCCGGCGGCAATTCGGCCTGCGTGGTGTCCTTGATGACGCGCGGGCCGGCGAAGCCAATCATGGCTCCGGGTTCGGCGATGATGAGGTCGCCCACGCTCGCGTAACTGGCCATGACGCCGGCCGTGGTGGGATGCGTGAGCACGCTGATATAAGGCAGCTTCGCCTGGGCGTGATATGCGAGGGCGCCGCAGGTCTTGGCCATTTGCATCAGGCTGAACATGCCTTCATACATGCGCGCGCCGCCGCTGGTGGAAATGATGATAACCGGCAGGGATTTTTCGGTGGCTTTTTCGATCAGGCGTGTGAGTTTTTCGCCCACGACTGAACCCATGGAGCCGCCGAGGAAACTAAAATCCATGACGCCGAGCGCGGCCCGATACTCGCCGATCTTGCACAGACCGGTAATGACGGCGTCCTTCAGGCCGGTGGATTTCTGGTATTCAGCGAGTTTATTCGTGTAGGAAGCGACCCCGGTGAATTTCAGGATGTCGACGCTGGTGATGTCCGCGTTCATTTCCTCGAAGGTGCAGGTTTCGACCAGGGAATGAATGCGCTCACGGGAGCCGATGGGAAAATGATATTGGCAACGGGGGCAGACCTTCAGGTTTTCGTCGAGTT
>DASZPR010000676.1:0-14366 GCA_035550235.1 Verrucomicrobiia bacterium
CGCCATCCACGCCGTGCCATCCGCTTGTTCCAAAAATCCCCCGCCCGGAATCGGCGAGCTGCGATCAAAAATCCCGATGTTGTCGAGCCCGAGAAATCCGCCCTCGAAAACATTGTGCCCGTTCCGGTCCTTGCGATTGACCCACCAGGTGAAGTTCAGCAGCAGTTTATGAAAACCGCTCTTGAGAACTTCCAGTGCGTGATCACCCATTCTGTCTTTTGACAGCCGATAAATGAAAAGCGCGGCCCAGGCGTGCACAGGCGGATTGACGTCGCCGAAGTTCCATTCGTAGGCGGGAATTTGTCCGTTCGGATGCAGGTACCGCTCGCGCAACAACAGTTCGATCTGTTGCAAAGCAAAATCCGGGTCCGTGAAGGCGAGCGCCACGGTATGGAACGCCAGGTCCCAGGCCGCGAACCACGGATATTCCCACTTGTCCGGCATCGAGATGATGTCCCGCGTGTAAAGATGGCGCCAGGCGACGTTGCGCGTGGGAAAGTTCGTGTGCTCCTGAAGCCATCGGCTCGCTTCGTAGATGTAAGTTTGCTTGCTCCACATCATCCCGGCCATCCCCTGCCGCATGATCTGGCGCAAATTCCCATCGGCTGTTTCCGGAGCCAGCGCGGAGAAAAAATGGTTTGCCTCCGTGCGCCTTTCGGCAAACAGATGATCAAAAGCCCTCCCAAAAAGCGCCTGGGGAACGGAAGTGTTTTTGTCGGTAAACCGCAATCGGATCACGTGCTTCTTTTGAGAGGGAATCGTTGTTTCATAATGGGCGGCCACTTTCGTGCCGAAGCGTTCAGGATTCACGGCGGATTTTTGACCATGAACCATGTAGTTATCGATGCCGTCCTTCACGTAAGGCGTCCGATTGGCCGAGCCAAAAAGTTTTTGGGTGTTCGTTTCGTTGTTGGTGAAGAGCAATTCCTTCGCGCCTTCGCAGTACAAATATCGTTGCCCCAAATCCCAGTGTGTCGCCGTGACAAAAGAAATGTCATTAGCCGCGGCACGCCCAGCCAGAACCGGAACGGGCTCGCCGGAATCGGCCCAGCCGGTATTTCGAAACCACAGGTGCGGGAGAACGTGCAACGTCGCCGCATCCGGGCCGCGATTGATGATGCTGATGCGAATTAAAATATCCTCCGGCGTGGCCTTTGCGTATTCGACGAACACATCGTAATAACGATCGTCGTTGAATATTCCCGTATCGATCAGTTCATATTCCGGATCGTGGCGGCCGCGTTGCCGGTTTCCTTCCAGCAATTGATTGTACGGAAAAGCAGCCTGGGGATACTTGTACAGCATCTTCATGTAGGAATGCGTCGGCGTGCTATCGAGGTAAAAATAATATTCCTTCACATCCTCGCCGTGATTCCCTTCCGAGTTCGTCAGCCCGAAAAGCCGCTCCTTGATGATGGGATCCTTGCCGTTCCACAACGCCAGAGCGAAACACAGGGTCATATCGTCATTGCAAATGCCGGCAATGCCATCCTCACCCCAGCGATACGCGCGCGAACGCGCCTGGTCGTGGGTGAAATAATTCCACGCGTCTCCATTCGCGCTGTAATCCTCGCGCACCGTTCCCCACTGTCGCTCGCTCAAATACGGCCCCCATTTTCGCCAGGGGACGCGCCCCTCCCGGGCCTCCTGCAACCGCGCGTGTTCTTCAGTCAGTTCTTTCATATTGGCCGCCCCTTCGGATAGTGCCTCGCCCCAGTATGGAGTTAATGAGTCGCCTGCTCGTTCTCCTCCATCGAAGTCGTCATGTTTTTTTCCGCCGCCGGAATCACAGGCGTTCTTTGACTCGCAAGCTGCTTCGGAAGTGTTCCGAAGGTGGCGCGCAACCCGAGCCCGGCAACGGCCCACAATGTCTGGCCCGCGCGCAGCGCAACGCCGTAGGCCATTCCCACTGGCGCTGCGTAACCAAGAACGTTCAACGCCAAAATCCGGCTGCCTTCCAATGAGCCGGCGTTGAGAGGAATTGCGAAGGTGAGCAAGTCAAAGCACATCCCGAGAAACCAGGCGGAGGCGGCAATCCAAACAGCGGCGGGTGGATGCACTCGCTCGAGGAAATACCACGTGGGAATGATGCCCACGGAATACCCGATCAAATGCCAGCCGATGGCCAAATACATATCCCGGCGTTGATCGCGATAAAAAGCGCGCAACTGCTCATCCACCGCGCTCAGTGCCGACGCGGCTTTCCGCAACGGCGCACCGCCAAAATTTTTTGCCGTCAGCCAGCGGAGAACGATCCCGAGTTTCCCATGTTTTTGCAGAAGAAAAAAAGCAAGGATACCCGACGCGATGATAACGCCGCCCAAAAGCAAGGGCAGCCATTCCACGATGGAAAAATGAGCGCTTCGCACGATGAAAACGGCTCCGAGCGCGACGAACAACAGATGGGCCAGGGCGAAACACAGTTTGCCGATCAATATTCCGCTCGTTGCCTCGCTCGTTTGGCACCTCGAAGCGAGCAGGGAAATTTTAGTTATCTCGCCGCCCAACGCCGCCGTGGGCGTCAAAAAATTTATCGCGTAACCGGCCGCTCGAACGCGGAACAGAAAAAAGTATGGGAGCGATTGTAATTTTTTTGGCAGGCAACGGCGCCATCCCAGGGTGTGGATTGCCTCCGCGAGACCTTCAGCGATAAAAAAAGCCAGCAATCCCCACTTCAACGCCCGCAACTCACGCCATAACTCCACCGGTCCTACGGTCCACACTAAAATGACAAGCAAAGCGCAACCCAGGCCAAAAAGAATGATTTCAATGCGTTTCATCTTTTTCCTCAATGCGCATCGGCGGCTCCGCTGCGAATTCCAAATCGCCGGCAATACTCGGCAAACAATTGAACCTGGCCGGAGGCGCGCAATCCAACTTCATCGAGCTTGGAAACGGTGCGTCGCCATTTGTATGCCGAGCGGCGGCGGGCCAGTTTTCGGATTGCCAAGAGCGTGGTGTCCAAAACCGGCAATTCAAATTCGCGGTAAATTCGCCGCACGGCAGCCACCGGGTCAGAGACTAAATCCGAATAATTCAAATCCAGAAATCGCCTGGCCAGTTCCGGATGCTGATCGCGAAATTGAACGATGCGCCCCACGCTCCACGCCAGGTTTTGCGCTTCTCGTTCGGCCAATTGGCCGCGATCCGGCGACCGGCCATATAGCCGGCGCAAGACCTGGGTCAGCTCCATTGAAGACCGCAATGAATCGATCGGGTTGCGATGGGTTTGGATAATGAGCGCATCCGGAAAAACGGAAAACAGCGCGTCCAGACCGCGAACGTGGTCCGGCGATTTCAACAGCCAACGCGTGGCCGGACGATTCTGTTGCAAATATTCCATGAAACGTTTTTGCCATTCGTAAGCCGGCCGCAGATTCGTCGAACGCAAAAAAGTTTCGTAGGTCGGGATGTTGCAGGTGGACACAAATTCTTCCGAAAGAAACGTGTGGCTTTGGATGGCGACACATTCGTGGGGTGTGCGTGCGCGCATCGGATAAACGGTATCGGCCATCGGCGCCAGGCGGCGAAACCACCAGAGACACCAGGCCGCCTGCCACACGCGAGAATCGTGCCAGCCGCGATCCGGCCGCACCGCTTCCGCGGGACACATGACCTCCCAAACGCGCGGGGCCCGCAAGGCCGGATCCAGTGCGAGCAATTCATGCAGGAATGTGGAACCGCTGCGCGGCATTCCAATAATGAAAATGGGCCGCACAATCGAAGTCCTCGCGCCCGGGCGATCCTGCAATTGATACTGTGCGGCCAACTTCAGCCGCGCAGTCAGAAGTCCGTGCAGATGAATCTTGATGAGCAGCTTTCCGAGCGGATGAAGGTTCGCCTCCCGCTTGAGGCTCAACACCAATAACGACAAGGGCAAGTCAACCGGAGGATCGCCGAAATCATCGAGGCCGGTCGCTCGCCGGGCAGCGTGGCACAATTGTTCGCAGTCCAATTCAAACGTCCTTTTACCCCGCGCGCCGAACACACCCGCGCCCCGTTCCCGCCGCCCGCCCGCCTCGCTCCCGGGCATTTCCTCCCCTTTTGTTTTCATTCAATGTTGTCAAAACACGACGATTTATTTCAGTGTCGAAGCCAACGAGCGACTGACGACTGTTTCTTCACAGTCCCAGTCTTCGCTTACCGTCCGGTGGGCTGCAGCGGTTCGAATTTAAATTTCTGCCCACCCACTGACGCCTGGACCATCAAGCCCTTCTTCGGGAGCGTGAAGACGGCGACTCCGTTTTTGTAGTCGGCCGATTTGGCGGCGCCCTGCGCGGCGGCGACGGCGCTGACATCCGCGCTCATTTCAAATTTTCCAGATTTGAAATCCGTCACGGCCTGTGGCGTCTGGAAAAAAATAATTTCGGCAAACGATTGCCCGCCCACCTGGGCCCCGATGCTGGCCTGCGTCATGCTCGTCTCCCCGGTTGCGACGCCTTTCTCGTAAAGCAATCCTTTGCCATGCGCACCGCCAACGACGAACCCGCCTTTCCCGACGCTTGGGAAAATCGCGTAGCCGGAGGATTCATCGACAAATTTTTTGAGCGACGGATCCGTGCTAAGGAAATTGGAGACTGCCTGCTGGGATTCTGTTTTCAAATCGTCCTCCGCCTGTGCCGAAATGACCAACAGCGCTGCCGCCACGGAGAAAACCGTAGATACCACATTCGTTATCTTTCTTTTCATATCGTTCCTTTCTTTTACTGACACCGACTCGGTTGTGGTTGGGTTCGGTCCCGCAAGAGCGGGAGTTCTCCTGAAAATTTGTCCGCGCTTCTGATTGGAGATGAATGCAAAAAGCCAATAGGTGCGGGAAAATCATAAGGCGTTTCACGATTTCTCCGGAACGCCTTGGATTTTCCAACCGTGAGTGGATTGGCTGGGTCGACTAAAATCGGGCACAGATTCCCGCCTGTCAACGGGCGAATTTTCCTCCGGCGAAGACAGGATTAAAACCGGAATGACGATCACTTGCCGGGCGCCCGCGGTTTGCGTTTCGGCACTCGCGGAGCTGTGCTTCGAACTCGAAGTCGAACATCCGCAAAAGAGAATCGCCGCAAAGAGCGGGAGAAGAACATTCCGGAAATTGAAATGATTTTCGATCTTCATAGCGATTCGGCGATTGTGGAAAAATTGCTCATCTGCTGCTGGCGAACCGCGGCGAACGGGCGCAGGACGGAACCGGTTAATATTCGCCGAATCTGCGGCGTCAAATCCCCCCGGGCATTGACGGGAACGACTGGCACTCCGTCCGGAAAAAGACGATGGTCGGATGACCGGGGGCGCGCGCCGCCGGAAAACTTCGCCTGGGTTGGATCGTAAACCAGCGCGACCACCATATCCCTGCTCTGGGAAATACTGCTCACCAAACGGATCGTTTCCTGGTCGTGCCCACTGGCGTCCGTGATAAAAAAAATCACCGGATTGTTCGGCAGCTTGTTCACCCGGCGCAACGCGTCATTGAGCATGCCGGGGTTCGAGCAAATGCCGGCGTCCGGCAGGAGATTGTGATTCTGGTTCACCAACATCTGCAAAATCACAAGAATGTGCAGGCGATTGCAGCCGAGGCGGAACTGGAAGATTCGCTGGTCGTTGAAAATAATGGCTCCGACCGATTTTCGAGAAGCCAGCATCCGCCACGAGATGAGCGCGGCGGCTTTCGCAGCGATGACGGATTTGAAATTTCTCCCGCTGCCGAAGTGCATGTTCATGCGCTGGTCGACCACGACGACGGCAGGCTGATGCGGGTTCAACAGCGGCACATTTTCGGGAGGGGAAGGAATTTCGAAAATTCCCATCGAGCCATCGTTCGCCTCAGAGGAAAGTGCGCGTTCATAGGCCTGGGGATTTTGCGGGTTGTGGAATAATGAACGCGCACTCGTGGGAATACGGCAGACACTGATTTGCCGCGCCTGTGATTCGAGGGCCAGCAACTCCCGATAGTCAACATAGCGCCGGCTTTGCCTTTTCCTCGGCGACGCGGGAGAACTTGCGATGGCGCTCGCGATGGCGATATGAGAGGAGGGATGAACCAACGACTCCGTTGACGGATCCAGTTCGGCGATCAAAGGCAGCGCGCCGCCCGTCTGCTCATTCTCCATTGGTTTTAAATTCTTAGTCAGGCGTCTCATAACATCGGACGGGGTCGAAGGTGAATCAGATCCGCACTCCACCACCGCACCTTTAAAAGTCTGGACGCATCAACTTAAAACCAAATCGCAGTCGGGATATTGCACCTTGGTGTTATTCAACGGTTGGAGGAGAAAAAAATTAAAAATTTTCGAGTGGCTTGCAGTGAATAGAACAACGCAACGTGCGATCGCAAAATTTTTTGTGACCATCGCGTCGAGTTGAATTGGCGTGCGCCTCTTGAGGCACAAAGATTCGCGTCGCGATTTTTTCCGCCGGGATTTGAAGCGATCCATTCGATCGAAAAAGGCAGAGGCGGAGGTTAAAAAATCTCGCAGACGCTTGCAGTGACTCGGGGAAATTTATCGCGTCGAAAATAAAAAGACCGCGCCTGCCGGAAGGAGAACGCCTATGCATCAGCGCTGGAGGACGCTGCTGCGAGACCGGCGAGCGCGGTAAAAGCCAACAACATCAAACAAACATCACTGTCCCGTTGCTCTTCTCAATTAAGCTCCGCCACATTCCATTTTCAATTACACCTTGGTGCAACACCGCTTTGCTTTTGTCAGGCCCGGGGCCGTTGGTCATAAAGATTCAGCTTTTGTGACATCTTCACCAATTCCGCCAGGGATTCCGCGTGCATTTTCCTCATCACGCGGCGGCGATGCACCTTGACCGTGTTTTCAACGATTCCCAATTCGGAGGCGGTCTGTTTGTTGAGTTTTCCGTTGACCACAAAGGAAAGAATTTCACTTTCACGCTCGGTGAGGGTGGCGTAGCGATGCCGGATGTCGGTGACCTCCGAGCGTTGATCCAATTCCTGCCGGCAAATGGCAAACGCATTTTCTATTTCAGCCACGAGTTCACCCTCGCCGCATGGTTTGGTGAGAAAACTGATCGCGCCGGATTTGACGGCGCGGACGGCGGTGGGAATATCCCCATGCCCGGTGATGAAAATAATCGGGACCAGGATGCCCTGCTGGAGCAAAAAGTTTTGCACCTCAAGCCCGTTGATGCCGGGCAGAGTGACATCCAACACTAGACAGACGATTTGGTAATTGATCTCCTGCTGCAGGAATTCTTCCGCGCTCGCAAATGATTCAACACGGTAGCCTCGCAACTTGAGCAAGCGCTCCAGTCCCCTGCGGACAGAATCATCGTCGTCCACCACGAATACGGTTGGCCTTTCACCATTCATAGGTTCCCTTTCCCGAGTACTGGCAGAACAATCCGAAAGGTAACTCCTTTTTCAGGATTGTTGGCAACTGAAATCCGTCCGCCATGAAGCTCAACAATGGAGCGGCAAATGGCCAACCCCATTCCCAATCCGTCCGGCTTGGTGGTAAAAAACGGTTCGAAAATTCGGTCCAGCTTATCCTGTGGGATTCCCGGCCCATTGTCCTGCACGAGGAGCAAAACCCGGCCGCCGGTTGCCGCCGCGGTTTCAATAATTAATTCCCGTCCGCCCGACCGGTTGCCGCGCATGGCATCAAACGCGTTCACCATCAAATTGAGAACGATTTGCTGCAATTGAATTCGCTCCCCCAGAATCTGCGGCAATGCCGTGTCGAGGTGCAACGTTACTTTTACTTTTCTCCGGGCCGCTTCATCCTCAAGCAGGTCGGCAACGTCGCGAATGAGATTATTCAACTTCAGCGGCTTCAGGCCCACGCGCCCCTTCTTGAGAAGTGCGCGAAGTTGTTGAAGGATTCTTTCCGCGCGCGAATTGTCGGCCAGGATGTCCGATACAATTTCCTCAATGTCCGCGTGCGCGGCGCTTTTACCGGCAAGTATTCGTTTCGCGGCCTGGGCGTGGGTCTGTATGGCCATCAAGGGCTGGCTCAGCTCATGCGTGACGGAGGCGGTCAACTCTCCCAACACAGCCACCCGACTGACATGCGCGAGCTCATGCAGGAGCGTTTGTGCCTGCACTTCCGCGCGGTAGCGCTTGGTGATGTTCAAGTGAGTGATGATGCCGCCGCCCTCCTGCCGGCAAAGCGGATGGACCACCATTTCAAACCACAATTCCTCGTTGGGCGTGGGACACCGATACTCCATGATGAACTCCGGAAGCGAACCGTTCAGCACAGCAATAATTCCCTCGTAAGCTGATTTGGCATTGGGATCATCGGCCTCCATCGCGGATTTGCAGACCTCGAGATAGTTGACGCCGCAGCCGACGGACCGAAGCCGGCCGCTTTGCTGGCGGGCGAAGCGCAGCCAGTTGTTGTTCACGCCAATGATCCGCCCCGCGCAATCAATGACCGCGACGTGGCCGACGGACGAGCCGAATACCGCGTGACGATGGAGTTCACTATTGCGCAAGGCGTCCTCCGCCACTTTGCGTGCGCTCACATCCGCCGCAATGCCGATATAATGCTGCAGCCGCCCTTCGCGCGAAAACTGCGGAGCGCCCGAAATGGACAGGCAGCAGAATTCCCCGTCAAAACGGCGCAGGCGAAATTCCAGCTCGAATCGTTCGCCGTCCTTGAGCGCCTTTCTCATGCCCGCAAAGCAACGATCGCGATCCTGGGGGTGAATGTCGGATACCCATTGATCTCCCAAAAGATCACCCTGCCGGTGCCCCGTGAAGGACATCCAATTTTGGTTGAAATAGACGCCTCTCAGTTGAGCGTCGAACACGCACATCAGCAAAGGCGCCGCGTCCAGAAAGGATCGATATTGTCCGTTCGTTCCAATGACGTGCTCTACGGAATCTTCGATGGCCGCTTCCATATATTCGGGAACCCTTCGAACTACTTAATTGAAGCTGTGGTGGCGATTTGCCGTCCCGGCAGAGCGGATGCCCCGGGAGTACGAATTCGAGTTTCGGGAAACAAAACCGGAGCATGCCGGAAAATCCTCGCTTCAATCCGTGAAATAATTTCCATCAACTCCTCTTTCCGCGTTGGCTTGCGGCAAACCATGTCAGCCCCCAGGCGGAAGGCCAGCGGCACATTCATGCGCTCCATGGTAGTGCTCCAGAGAACCACGCGCGGCCGATGAAATTGTCCGTTCAAAAATCTGAGCACCCCGATGCCGTTGCAACGGGGCATGCAAAAATCCAGCAGGATAAGATCGGGATAGGGAAACATTTCCCGATCATGAAATTCTTCAATTCCGCGCAGGTAAGAGATGGCTTCAATGCCATCGTGGACGAAACCAATCAGCTTGATGGAACTTTCAGAGCGGAGTTCCGCGTTTAGCAACATGCATTCATCGTGAGAATCATCCACGATCAGCGTCCGAATCGGATTGAATTTATCTGTCATAGCCATAACAGGATTTGCGGTTCGTTAACCCACTTAACGCCCGCCGGGGAATTGTCTCTAAATAGTAAGCGGCATCGCTGAAGTAGCAATTACACCAAGGTGGTACAGTAGTCCACACATTGCCTGCTAATGCTTTGGCCTCCGAAAACAAGCGCATCCCAAAATTTCTCGCCAGCTTAATTATAACGTGATAACAACAGGGGCTGGGCTCGGATCAGAAGTGAACCCCCGGATGAACTTTCCATTTGGCAGAGTTGACGGAGGTTTTGGGGCAAAGGCCGGCCCCATACCTCCTCCCCTCCGTTGGCTTGCAATATCTTTGGTTGCAAGCGTCGGCTACTTTTGCGGCATCAAGCTGGGGTTCGAATTCAAGTTCCTGCCGCATCCGGTTTCCGTCATGTGGCCCGCCAACGCCATTGTTCTTTCCGTCCTTTTGCTCACCCCCATTCGCGTTTGGTGGCTGATACTTTTGATGACCTTCCCCGCCCACCTGCTGGCCCAGGCCCAGGATAACATACCATTCCCGATGCTGCTGTGCTGGTTCGCCAGCAATTGTTTCGAAAGTGTGACCGGCGCCCTGGCCACCCGGATTTTCACGGGTGATAAAGTGGATTTCAACCGCCTGCGCGACCTGAGTATTTTTTATGTTTTTGGCGCGCTCGGCAGCGTCTTTGCCTCTTCTTTTTTGGACTCGGCGTTTGTGGTGCTGAACAACTGGCACGGAGACGATTATTGGGCGATCTGGCACCTGCGGTTTTTTTCCAATCTTTTTGCCTCGGTTACAATCGTCCCCGTCATCGTCTCGTGGCGAACGCTTCCTGCTTTTAAGTCTTCTTCAAGGAAATATCTGGAAGCGGCCCTGGTGGTGGTCGGTTCGTTCCTCGTCAGTTTCATTTTTTTCGATTGGTTGACGAGCGACATCCAATTGATGCCGATGGCCCTGTTTTTGCCGCTGCCATTTTTTCTGTGGGCCGGCGTGCGCTTCGGGGTTCGCGGCGCCAGCACGACGATCCTCGCGGCTGAAATATTTGCGATCTGGAATAGTGTCCATTCCCAGGGTCTGTTCTCCGGTGGATCTCCCGAGCAGAACGCACTATCCATCCAAACATTCTTCACTCTGCTGGCCGTGATATTGTTGCCGCTCGCCGCGGTGTTGAAGGAGCGGGCGCGGGTTGCGGAGGCTTTGCGTGCAAGTGAAGAGCGCTATCGCATTGCGATCGAGAGCCAGAACGAATTGTTCTGCCGTTGCTTCGCTGATACAACCCTCACTTTCGCTAACGATTCCTGGTGCCGTTTTTTTGGACGTTCCCAGGAACAAGTGATTGGAAAACGCATTCTGGATCTCGTCCCAGCGGCGATTCATGAACGGATTTTGTGCAACTTTGCCAAGGCAATCGTCAAACGCCAGCCAGTTCTTTTCGAATGCGAAGCGCCGGTTCATCACCCTCAAATCGCCTGGCAGCAATGGACCCTCCATCCCATCGTGGGCGACAAGGGCTACGTGAGGGAAATCCAGGTCATTGGCCGGGACATCACCGAGCGCAAGCGCGCTGAGGAAGCGTTGCGCGAAAGCGAGGAGCGTTACCGCGGCGTGGTGGAAACCCAGGCGGATTTGGTCTCCCGTTACCTGCCCGATGCGACTCTGACGTTTGTGAACCGGGCCTTCTGCCGTTTTTTCGGGCGATCCCGCGAACAATTAATCGGACAGCGGCTCACGGATCTCCTGCCGCCCGAGGCCCGCATAAAATTTTTGGACAGCATCGCCACGGCGATTTCCTGCCGGCAGCCAGCAAGTTGGGAGCATGCGTTGCGTAGTAATGAGGGTGAAACCCGCTGGCAACAATGGACGAGTTATCCCGTCATCAATGGGGATGGAGAAATAGCCGCCATCCAGGCGGTCGGAAGAGATTTTACGGACCGAAAGAATGCCGAAGAAACCAAACAAAAAATGGCTCATGTCTCGCGGCTCGCAACCATCGGAGAACTCACCGCCATTATTGTTCATGAAGTCAGCCAGCCGTTAAACGCCATTCTAATAAACCTGGAAGCGGTTGAAAAACTATTGCAACAGAAGCCGCCGGAAATAAAAGAAATTCGCGCCGCTCTCTCCGATATCCGGCATGACAATCTGCGGGCCACCGAAGCCGTGCGCCGCATCCGTGCTTTTTCAAAGAAGAATGTGCCGGAGATGCAAATCGTGCGCCTCAATTTGCTGGTCGAGGATGTATTGCGGCTCGTCAATGGCGATGCCATGCGGCGTCAGGTGCGGATTCACGCTCACTTCGATGCCAACCTTCCCGATCTGTTGGGCGACCATATCGGTCTGCAGCAGGTCATTTTGAATCTGGTCGTGAATGGAATGGATGCCGTTTCTGAAGCGCCCGCGAATGAGCGGTCCGTGTGGGTGACCACAAGCCGAAGAAATCAAGACTTGCTCGTGGCAGTCAAAGACAGCGGCCACGGTATACCCGCGGAAGCCTTCGAGCGTGTTTTTGAATCATTCTTTACGACCAAACGCGAGGGCATTGGGCTGGGACTCTCCATCTCGCGATCCATTATCGAAGCGCATGGCGGCGCCATCTGGGCGGAGAACAATCACGACCGCGGGGCGACATTCAGTTTCAGTTTGCCCCTGCGAGCCACCCCTGCCATCCAGCCAAATCTGGACCAGATCCCGAATTTATGACCCGGCCAGAGGGAGGATCCGCTGTTGCACTAGACCCGCGGATTCCTCCCGACGGCACCCTTGGTTCCCAAAATCTTCTCGCGCCGCCGAACACACCGCGGGTTCAATCTTTCTGTTTCGGAGGAGTAAGCGCCGGGTCCGAATCCGTGGATGGCGGAGCGGACGGGTTGTTGGGGTCCGCATAAATCTTCTGCGACGAGTTCATTCGGCCGGTGGCGGGCATCATTGGTTTCAACGCGATGCCATTGACGACCTGTTTCACGCCGTCCGTGTTTTGCGCAATTTCCTGTGCGCGCTGCTTTTCGCCGTCGGTATTGACGAAACCGCTCAATTGCACGACGCCGGCAAATGTGCTCACGTTGACTTCGGAGAATTTATACGTGGGCTCGCTTTCGAGAGTTTTCCGCACATTCTCGGTGATATGTTTGTCGTCCAGCGCCCGGCCTTCACTGCGCTCATCTTTGGGAGCCGTCTGGCAACCAGCCACAATGAGCAGCACCGCCGCCATGCTCGCGCAGGAGATTCTCTGGATTGTGTTGCTTCGCATATAGTCCTTTTCTTTTTCCGATTGTTATTTTTGGTTTGTATTGGCGTCAGCCAGGTTCATGGCTTAATTCTTTTTCACACCTCACCGGAACGTGAAGCGGAAGCCGAAACGCAGGACCGCGTAATCCTTGGTTTCGCTCGGGAAAACTCCGCGCGCGTCAAAAAATACTCCCGTACGCGGTTGGAATCGGTATTCGATTCCCACCCCGGCATCGCCGAGCCACTGCGCGGCATGCGTCCACTGCCGTCCCACTCCTCCAAAGGCGTACGGCGCAAACGCCGTCCCCCTGATCGGATAGCGGAAGATTCCCTCACCGTTTAATAAATAGGGAAGCGTGAATGCATCCATATAGGTGTCCGCGCCTACTCCAAGGTATTGGGTGAAAAAGTAATTGATGCCCACGCCCATTCCCCAGGCGTCGTTGTTCCCTCCTTTATCGCGTGAACCGTAAAAGCCGAACGCGTCCAATGAGCCCTCATGAGCCGAATATAAATCCGTGCTTTGCGCCATCGCGCCCGCAGTGCCCATTACTCCCAACCCGATCGCCAGCAGCAGTTTTTTATTTTTCATAAATCGTTTCCTCGCATCCCGATTCACCTTGAGTTCACTTCTCACTTGGTTCGAACTTATCCCGGCCCTCTTCACGTTCTATTGCACTTAAGTACAACGCATGGACTTCCCTGAATGGAAACACAGCACGGCTCGGGTATTCACGAATTTCCATTCCACTTAGGTGCAATCACATTTCGGTTCCCGAGCATGAAACGAAAGTCGAAATGCCAATTGCTTAATTCAGGAAAAAAAGATTCCACCTATGTGCAACTGTTGTGACGAAGTTCAGGGATTTAAGTTCTCGCCAAAGATTTTTGGACCAACTCCCAGAAAAAAAATGCCAGTAGAACTTGAAATCATACGTGCGGCCGAATTCATCCGGTTCGGAGGACAGGGCCAGTTTGACCTGGTCGCCAGTTGCGCGGCCCTCGCCGCGCTCGCCGAGGCCTGCAAAATGCGGGGCATCAACCGGGCCCTGCTCGACGGGCGCAATGCGCGCGCTGAGCTTTCCGCCAACGAACTGGCGGCGCTGGTGAATGTATTTTGCGATATCGGTTTTTGCCGGGACCTCCGGCTCGCAATTCTGCATTCCGCCGAGCGTTACCAACGGGCAAGATTGTTTGCATTTATCAGTCGCATGAAAGGCTGGAATGTGCGAGCATTCGGGGACTTTGAGCAAGCGATGTACTGGCTCTCCGGCGATCAACACAAGCCTCGCCCGAAAGCCGCTGCTGCAACTGGTTCAAAGCGACGCATTTCAGTCAGCCATTCGGACGGTAATGAAAATGCAGTCACCATCAAACCGCTCCCGGCGCATGCCCGCCGCCACCCGGCCACACTCTAAGCAGCCTTCCCGAGCCTCGCGAAATCAGCCAAAAACCTGCGACAGCCCGGCGCACACCGAGGCTCAGTTTCGCGCGATTTTCAACGGAGCGGCGATCGGCATCGCGCTGGTGGATTTCTCCGGACGCCCGCAACGTTGCAATCCCGCTTTGGAGCGCTTGCTGGGGTATTCCGAAGCGGAGCTGTGCCGCATGACCTTCCCGGAATTTACGCATCCGGACGATATCCAGGCGGACGTTGAATTGTATACGCGCCTGGTGACCGGCGAGAGCGATTGCTATCAACTCGAGAAACGCTACCTCCGCAAAGATGGGCAGATCGTTTGGGCGCGCTT
>DASZPR010000677.1:0-3547 GCA_035550235.1 Verrucomicrobiia bacterium
CGGCGTAAGCAATTGAACCAGCGTGTGCCGGATGACAACACTGACATTGTCCACCGTCCCGCAGAGGAACAACATCAGGAAAGACAACCAAAACCAACGCGAAAGCCCAAACCCGATGGTTGCCACACCAAATGCCGTTACTGCCCACAACAACGAATGTCCCGCTTTTTGAATCGGAGGGCGGTGCGCTAGAATGAACGTGCATGCCAGGGAGCCGATGGGCAGGGCGGCTTGCAGGAAACCGAGTCCGGCGGGCCCCACGCTCAAAATGAGTTTGGCATAGACAGGCAGCAACGCCGTCGCGCCACCTAGCAACACCGCAAACATGTCCAGCGAGATAATCCCCAGAATAATTTTATTGTGGAAAACGAAATCGAAACCGGTCAGCAGCGTTTTGAAAGACATTTTTTCGCGCACCGCCACCACGTGATGCGTGCGGATCTGCGTCATCATGAAACAGAAAATGAGCTGGCCGCACATGTTCAGCGCGTAAATGGGAAATGCGCGCTGCCCCGCGAGCCAGATGATTCCACCCGCCGCGATGGGCCCGATGATGGAGGCCAATTGAAACGTCGTCGCACTCCAGTTCACGGCACGCGACAAATCTTGGCGCTCCACGAGCGATGGCAAAAATGAGGCGCTCGCCGCCGTTTGGAAGGTTCTCGTCGCGCCATTGACAAAAAGGCAGACGTACATCCAGAACACCGGCGCCTGATAATAAGAGATCAAGGCCAGGCCAAGGCTTGAAAGCGCCATGACCAGCGTCATCACCGTGATGATCTTTTTGCGGCTGAAATTGTCCGCGAGATGTCCCGCCGGCAACGTGAGCAGAATCATCGGCACGACCTGCGTCAGTCCGACGTAGCTCAGGTTCATGAAGGATTCGCTACGATGAAACAGTTCCCAACCGACGGCCAGGGCGAGCATCTGCTGGCCGATGATGGCGACCAGCCGGCCGGAAAGGTACAGCCGCAAATCGCGGTTGCGCAAAATCGCGTAAGCACGATTTTTGGTCGTCAACTCTTGTTCGCCAACGGATTCCGTCGAAAAATCATCGGTGTTCATCAATGAGACACGCGGAAGTTAACCGAAATTTCCGGAACGTCGAGTTTTCGGATTGGCGGGATTTCGGGCTATGCCGTTTGTAGTTCCGCCTTTAGGCGGTTGGGCATGGGATGACTGGCCCGTAAAAGCGGAACTACAAACTCATTCTGCCAGCACCCACTCGCCTTCTTCGGGAATCGTCTTCCGCCCCGCGCCGTAAACCGAAATGCGATTTTTCCCATCCGCCTTGCTGCGGAACAAACAATCATCCGCCGCGGCGAGCAACTCACGCTTGTCGTGGGCATCATGTGGAAATGTGGCGAGGCCGAAGGAAGCAGTGACATGGGCATCGATTTTTTCCTTTTGCAGAAAAGGCGTTTTAACAATGGCGCGGCGCATCCGTTGCACCTTGGCGAGCGCCTGCTCCTTGCCTTGCCGCGGCAGCATTACGATAAATTCATCGCCCCCGTAACGCACGATGCGGTCGTCCTCGTCCAGTTCGCGGCTGATGGCCTGCGCGACTTCCTTCAAAATTTTCGCCCCGAGCAAATGCCCATGCGTGTCCACCACGCGCTTGAAATTGTCCAAATCAAAAAACACGAGCGAAAGTTCCTGGTCATGCGCATCCGGCGCGCTCATAAAACGGTCCAGGTAGCGATGCAGATAACGCGTGTTGTTAAAACCCGAAACGTCGTCCGTCACTGAAAGTTTCAAGACGCGGTCGTGCTCCTTTTTTAAGTCCAACGAAAATCGGTGCAGGCGCAACAGGTTGGCCACGCGTGCCCGCAGCACCGTTTCATCCATTGGCCGAACGATGAGGTCGTCGACGAGCTTGCCTAGATGCCGGGTGGGCGTGCTGTTCGGACGCGCGGACGCCACGAGCAGAAACGGCAACAGCACCGGTTCTGCCGTGCCCCGCCGCGCGCGGATTTTTGATTGAAACTGTTTCAAGGAGGGGCCGTCAATGACCGCGAGATCAAACCGCTCGTCCAGCAATTCATTGGTGTGCGCGGAGATGATTTCGTACGCAGGCGCGAGCCAGTCCTCCAGCAAATGCCGGTCCTGCCGATTCTTTACCTGGATCAGGATGCGTGCGCGGTCCATGGATTGCCTAATTTACACCGAACTGGCGTTTGACCAAATGGGGAAAATACAGCCAGACTATATCAACGGATGAAATCAACGAATCCAGTCATCAAATTGTCGGCGCCCGCCACGCGCGAGTTTTGGGAAATCCCCGTCGTGTTCGAGGACGAACAACTGCTCGCCCTCGATAAACCGTCCGGCCTCCTGACCTCGCCCGACCGCTACGACCCGAATCGCCCCAACCTGATGAAGCTACTGCACGCCGGTATCGCCGAAGCCAAACCCTGGGCGCGCGAGCGCGGATTGACCTACCTCTCCAACGCGCATCGGCTGGATTTCGAAACCAGCGGCGTCATCCTGCTCGCCAAAAATAAAGAGGTTCTGGTGCAACTGGCGGATTTGTTCGGCGCGGAAAAGCCGGTGAAGAAATACGTCGCACTGGTGCAAGGCATACCCGCCGAGGATGAATTTGAAATCGACGCCAAACTCGCGCCGCATCCGGTCAGGCTGGGCTACATGCGCGTGGATCCGAAGAACGGCAAGAAATCGCTCACGAAATTTACTGTGCTGGAAAAATATTCACGTTGGACGCTGCTGCGCTGCGAGCCACTGACCGGCCGCACGCACCAAATCCGCGTTCATCTGCGCCATGCCGGCGTGCCGATCGTCGGTGATGAATTATATGGCGGCAAACCCCTGTGGCTCTCACGCCTGAAACCAAATTACCGCCTCAAGCCGGGCCGGGAAGAGCGCCCGTTGCTGGCACGCGTCGCGCTCCACGCGGAGCAATTGGAACTGAAACATCCTGCGACGGGTGAAACTGTCTCCATCACTGCTGCCTGGCCAAAGGATTTGACCGTGGCGGTGAAATATTTGCGGCAATTCGCGGGAGAAGGATCGAGAATTCCCATCGCCGAGGACGAATAACGAATCGCTTGCGCGCAGGGAGCGTGCTGCCGGCGTCTCGCCGGCAGATGGAAATTAAAATCTTCCGGCAAGATGCCGGAAGCACGCTAACTTACCGCCCAACTTAAAATCGATTTCTGCACGTGCAGCCGGTTTTCCGCTTCGTCAAAAATCGTCTGGGCATTCGCCTCAAACGTTTCCTCGTCGATTTCCTTGCCGCGGTACGCAGGCAGGCAATGCATTACCAGCGCGTTCTTTTTCGCGAGCTTCACGAGCGATTTATTGATCTGGTAGCCGTTTAGAATTTTAATCCGCTCCGTCGCTTCCGCTTCCTTGCCCATGGAAATCCAGACATCGGTGTATAGCAAATCGGCATCTTCGGCGGTGGCCTTGGTATCGGCGGAAATGCTGATGTTCCCGCCGGCGCGTTTCAGAATTTCCGGGGACGGCTGAAATTCCTTAGGCGACGCGATGCGCAGGTTAAAGCCAAATTTCGCGGCGGCAAAAATCC
>DASZPR010000678.1:0-7870 GCA_035550235.1 Verrucomicrobiia bacterium
CCATTTATGTTTCGTGGAACATAACTTGCGCTGGGCAAATTGGAAATTGAATTGCGATGCGCGCGGCGGCTTCGTACCGTGACGCGCGAAGATGGGGCATTGAGTAAACAGGTCATTGATCATAACTATGGCAACCAAACCGCTGACGAGTGAAGAACTGACGGAATTGACAACGGGCCTGAATAAGCTGGCGCGAAACCTCTGGTGGACGTGGGACCAGGAAGCCCAGGAGGTTTTTGCGGAGCTTTCGCCGCGCTGCTGGCAGAACCTTTATCACAACGCAGTGGCCGTACTGCGCGAAGTCTCGGAATATGAACTGCGGGTGCGGTTGCAGGACGCCGGGTTTGCGGGGCGCGTGCGCGACGTGCTGCGAGATTTTCAGGCCTACCTTAATGAGAAAAATACCTGGTGCCGGCAAAACGCACCGAAGCTGCTCGAAAAACCGGTGGCGTATTTTTCGGCGGAATTTGGATTTCACGAGACGCTGCCGATTGCGGCCGGCGGTCTGGGCGTGCTGGCGGGCGATCATACGAAATCAGCGAGCGATCTTGGGTTGGGATTTGCAGGTATCAGCCTGTTCTATCGCGAGGGTTATTTTCAACAGGCGTTCGATGCCAATAATTGGCAGACGGAATATTACACGCTGTTGAATCCGAAAAACCTGCCGCTGGAACCGGTGTTGAACGCGAAGGGCGAACAGATTGTTTGCTCGGTGGACATCGCGATGAACCAGGTTTTCTTCCAGGCATGGCGCGTGAATGTGGGGCGCGTGCCGGTTTATCTGCTCGATACCAATCTTCCGCAAAACGAACAGCACTTCCGCGACTTGACGCTGCGCGTTTACGGCGGCGACAGCACCACGCGCATCATGCAGGAGATGCTGTTGGGGATCGGCGGCGTGAAATTATTGCGGACGCTCGGCATCCAGCCATCGACGTTTCACATGAACGAAGGGCACGCGGCGTTCCTGACGCTGGAGTTGATTCGCGAGAAAATTGCGGCGGGAAAAACTTTTGCCGAAGCGTCGGCGTTGACGAAGGCTGAATGCCTTTTCACCACGCACACGCCGGTGGAGGCGGGACACGACCGGTTCAGCCCGGATTTGATGAATTATGCCATGCAGCGTTATCGCACGCAGTTGCCGCTGGAATTCAAGGACTTGATGGCGCTGGGCCGAGTGGACACGAAGAGTGACATCGAACCCTTTTGCATGACGGTGCTGGCGCTGAAGTATTCCCGCGCGGCGAATGGCGTGAGCGAACTGCACGGACGCGTGAGCCGGCACATGTGGCAATCGATGTATCCCGGGAAAACGGTCGACCAGGTGCCGATCGGGCACGTGACGAACGGCATTCATTTGCTTGGCTGGATGAAGGGGACCGTGCGGCGATTCTGGCGACGTCGACTGAATGGCGAAGGGAAAAGTGCGCCGGATTGGGATACCAAGATCAATTCGCCAGAATTCTGGCAGAAGATAATGGACCCGAATTTCATTTCGGACGAGGAACTGTGGGCGTTGCGATATAACTTGCGGCGCGAGTTGATTGAATTCGCGCGGCGGCGTTTGTTGATGCAACGACAGCGCGTGGGCCAGGGAGATTTTATCACGTTCGACCAACTTTTGAATCCGGACGCGCTGACGATTGGTTTTGCGCGCCGGTTTGCGACTTATAAACGCGCGCCGCTGATTTTTCAGCAGATGGAAAACATCGTCAGGCTCACGCGTGATCGGGAGCGTCCGGTGCAGTTTGTTTTCGCGGGCAAGGCGCATCCGCGCGATGACGACGGCAAGCGTTACATTCAGCACATTATTCATCTCAGCAAATACAGCGACTTGCAGGGCAGCCTGGTGTTCATCGAGAATTACGACATTCACGTGGCGCGCCAGATGGTTTCCGGCTGTGACGTGTGGCTGAATAATCCGCGGCGTCCGCTGGAAGCCTCGGGCACGAGCGGCATGAAGGCGGGGTGCCATGGTTGTTTGAACCTGAGCATTCTGGACGGCTGGTGGCGCGAGGGCTACGACGGCACGAACGGCTTTGCGATTGGTGAAGATGCGCACGCGGATTCGGTCGAGGAACAGGATAAGCAGGACAGTGCGAATCTCTACAAGGCGTTGACCACGGAAGTGATTCCTCTCTTTTACCAGCGGGATGCGGACGGTGTTCCGCGTCGATGGCTGCAACGGGTTCGCCGCGCGATGAGCACACTGGTGCCGCAGTTTACGACGTCGCGGATGGTGAAGGAATATACGGAGAAGTATTACGCGCCGAAGTGAGACGTGAAACGTGATGCGTGAATATTTGCTGAAGCGTTTTGACGAATTCACGTAACACGGAATACGGAATACGTTTTGCCTAACGGCTTGGTTTTACTTTGAAACGAGTTTACCTTTCCGGCGTGCCGCAGGACATCAAATCACAGTCGCAGGAAGAACTCGAAGCGCAATTCAAGGCGTGGGGGGAACCGGCTTATCGCGTGGCGCAAATCCTGGATTGGCTGTATGCGCGGCGCGTGACGAGTTGGGAGGCGATGACGAACCTGCCGAAGGCGTTGCGCGAAAAACTGCGGGGGCATTATTCGTTAAACATTCTCGAACTGGCGCGGAAACAAGGCTCGCGCGATACGACCCAAAAATTTCTTTGGCGACTGCCGGACCATTCGCTCATTGAGAGTGTGTTGATTCCCGCGAACCCGGCGCTCTACGGCGAAGTCAGCGATCGGCATACGTTGTGCGTTTCGACACAGGTCGGCTGCGCGTATGGTTGCAAGTTTTGCGCGAGCGGGCTGGAGGGCTGGAAGCGCAATTTGGGCGTGGAGGAAATCGTCGAGCAAGTTCTGGCGGTCGAGCGATGGAACCATTTGAACGCGGAACGCGGAACGGGGAACGCGGAAATGAAAGACAATCCCCTGCCCCCGTCTGAGCTTAAGACGGGGCGGTTCATCGACAATCTAGTGATCATGGGAATGGGTGAACCGCTGGCGAATTATGATAACTTGATCAAGGCGTTGAAAATCCTGAATGCGCCTTGGGGTGGTGGCATTGGCGCGCGCAAAATTACGATTTCAACAAGTGGCTTGGCGCCGCAGATTCGCAAGCTCGCGGATGAGCCGTTGCAATTTCGGCTGGCGCTATCGCTACACGGCGCCACGGATGAGACGCGCAATAAAATCATGCCGGTCAACCGCAAATATCCGCTGAAGGAATTGACCGCTGCGTGTGATTATTATCAGCAGAAAAAGGGGCGGATGATCACGTTCGAATATATTTTGATCGCCGGCGTGAATGACGGATTGGATCAGGTGCAGCCACTGGCGAAACTGGCACGCACGTTGAACGCCAAGGTTAATTTGATCCCGTATAACAAGGTTGACGATTTGACGTGGGAGCGGCCGGGTGAAGAGGTGCAGGAGGCGTTTCTTGCGGCCTTGGAAAAGCAAAAAGTTACCGCCACTTTGCGCCGCGAAAAGGGCCACGATATCGATGCGGCTTGCGGGCAGTTGCGGTTGAAGACCGAGCGGGAATTGGCGGCGCTGTAACCTTTCCCGGATTCGACGACTCTTAAGAATCGACAATCGATAAATCCATGCAATATTTGCGTTTGAAGCCGCAAATTTTGTTAAAGAATCCGAACCCCTATGAAGATTCAACGTCGTGAATTCTTGAAACGGTCCGCCATCGGTCTCGGCGGAATGCTCGTCGGCACCCGGCTCGGCGCACTTGAAATTTCCAGCCCAACCAGTGCCAGCACGATTCCCAAATATTTCGATCCGTTTGAGCGCGTGCCGTTGGGCAAGACTGGACTGAAGGTTTCGCGTCTCTGCATGGGAACGGGCACGAGCGGAGTGCAGCACCAATCCAACCAAACACGGCTCGGGCGCGATAATCTTAATCGGCTGTTGCGCGACGCGCTGGAGCGCGGCATCCGGACATTTGATTGCGCTGATCAATATGGATCGCATCCTTATCTCGCGTCCGCAATGAAGGGTGTGCCGCGCGATAAATACGACATCTTCACGAAAATTCGCTGGCATGGCGGACAGGACGAACCGGATGCGGATGTTTACGTGGAACGTTTTTTGAAGGAGCTCTCGACCGATCATATCGATTTGCTTTTGATTCATTGCGTGACATCGGCGGATTGGCCGAAAGAGATGCGCAAGCAGATGGACATTCTTTCCAAGTTCAAGGAGAAGGGCGTGATTCGCGCGCTGGGCGTTTCGTGCCATTCGATTCCGGCACTGGAGGCGGCGGCGGCGGAGCCGTGGGTGGAATCGGTGCACACGCGGATCAACCCTTACGGCATGAGCATGGATGGCGCGCCAGAAAAAGTGGTGCCGGTGATTAAGAAAATTTACGCGGCGGGCAAAGGCGTGGTCGGGATGAAAATTGTCGGCGCGGGGCGGTTGCGTGCGGATGCGGATCGCCGTCAGGAATCGGTGAAGTATGCGCTGGAGTCGGGCTGTGTTTCGATTTTGAACGTGGGTTTTGAAAGCACGGAGCAGATTGACGGGATGGCGGGGCATGTGCAGAAGACAGCGGTAATCACAGCTTAATTAATGACGGTGTTGGCCGAAGCGTTGTCGCTGTTGACTGAACTCGTGCCAGTTTTACGCTTCCTTCCCCCTCACCCTGGCCCTCTCCCTCAGGGAGAGGGAAAACTTTTTCTCGTTTTCGGGAATTCCGACGTTGAGTGATTCAATCCAGCGATAGGCATTTCTTCTTCACGGCATGTTTACCGTTGGATTGCATTGGGGGCGGTCTGGCTTTACTTTGCGCGCGTGATTGCTTTGCTTGATTATGGTTCCGGGAATTTGCGCAGCGTGTATAAGGCGTTGCTCAAAGTCGGCGCGGACGTGCGCATTGCACAGTCGCCGGCGGAAATGGCCGGCGCGGATGCGGTGGTGCTGCCGGGTGTGGGTGCGTTTGATGATTGCATCCATGCGCTACGGAAGCAGGAGCTGTTGGACGCGTCCAAAAAGTTCATCGAATCCGGCAAGCCGTTTCTGGGAATTTGCGTGGGTTACCAGGCGCTGTTTGAGCGGAGCGAGGAGTTCAATAGTTGCGCGGCGGGCCTGGGCGTGTTCAAAGGCAATGTGGTTCGTTTTTCGGATTCCAACGGATTGAAGGTTCCGCAAATCGGGTGGAACCAACTTGAAAGCGTGAATTCTAATTGCCCGTTGTATCGAGGGATTGATAACGGCAGTTACGTTTATTTCGTGCACAGCTTTTATCCCAAGCCGGTGGACCCGACGATTGTTGCGACGCGCACGACTTATGGGGAAAATTTTGCTTCGTCGATCTGGCGCGACAATGTTTTCGCGACGCAATTTCACCCGGAGAAAAGCCAGAAGGTGGGGCTGCAATTATTGAAGAATTTTGTGGATTACGCGGCGGGGAACTGAGCTGCCCCCCTCGGCGCTCACGCAAGCGCTCGAAATAAATTCTGTCCGTGTTTGTCTGCACGCTTTCTTGTTCAATGCGGGGCATCGAACCGGGCCCAAGGCGGGCGCGCTCCCCAAATAACTGCATTGTTCCGATTGATTAAGCTGTCGCCACGGCGGGTTCTCGACTGACAGGAAGGCGGACTTTGAAGCGGGTTTCTCCCGGCTTCGAATCGAATTCGATTTCGCCGCCATGACGATCGCCGACGATTCGATTGCTGATGATCAGACCCAGGCCGGTGCCTTTGCCGACGGATTTCGTGGTGAAAAAAGGCTCGAACATGCGCGCCTGGATATCCTTGGGAATGCCTGGTCCGTCGTCGACAATTTCAACGACGACTTGATCGTGCTCAAAGCTGGTGCCGACGCAAATTTTTCCCTCGCCTTTCACGGCGTCGATGGCGTTGTCGATGAGATTGGTCCAGACCTGGTTGAGTTCGCTGCCGTAAGCGGGGATGCGCGGGATGGTGCGATCGAACGCGCGGATGACGGTCATGTTTTTCAGTTTGTGGCCGAGCATGGTGAGCGTGCTTTCGATACCTTCGTGGACGTCGATTTCCTGCATGGGCGATTGGTCCATGTAGGAATAGGATTTGACGGCTTTCACGAGTTCGGCGATGCGGCCGGTGCTCTGCTCAATCTGGCCGACGAGGGATTTGAGATTCAATCGCGCCTCGAGCCATTGCAAAGCGTCGGCTTGACTGATGGACGGAAGCGCGCCGATCACCTTGGCGAGCCAGTCCGCGTCCAAACCAGCGCTTACAAAAGTCGGCGCGAGATCCCAGGCGTTCGGCACGCCGTGGGAATCCAGGCAATTGGCGATGGCGTCCGAGCGATCGCTGCGCGTGAGGTGATCGAGCTGCGGGCTGGTGCGCTCGGCGGCGTCCTGTGCGGCGTCCATGAGATGCTGCCAATGCTCGGCTTCCAGCACTTTGCTTAAGTTGCAGAGAAAGGTTTGAATCCGGTCACTCGTCTCCTGCAGATGCGCGGCGGAGCGGCGGGCGGCGGCGGCGGGATTATTCAATTCGTGCGCGAGACCCGCGGCCATGGTGCCGAGTGAAACCAATTTTTCGCGTTGCTGGGTGTAGCCTTCGAAATTCCGCACGCGGTTGGTGGCGGAGCGAAAAATTTCGCGGGCCACGCATTGGCAGGTGGTCAGCATGCGCCAGAAATTTTCCTCGTTCAACCGAAACAATCGCGCGGGTTTTGACACGCGTACGGTCGAAAGCCAGGGAATGCCCAGCAGGAGCATGATTTCGCCAAAATAGCCGCCGGGTTTCGTGACGGCCATCAGGATGGATTGACGGTCGTAGGTGCGCGTGATTCGCACTTCGCCGTCCAGCAATACGTGGAAGAATCCGTTTTGTTCGCCATCGAGAGCGAGCACGGTTCCAACCGGCGCCTCGATGATTTCTCCGGGTTCAATACAGGCAAGTTTGTCATTCTCCAGGGCGGTAAAGAGCGGCGTGGAGTGGACTTCCTGGAGTTCGGTCGACGTGAGGCTCATAAGAGGCCGAGGTATTGGTGGACGAGTTTCACGGCCATGGCGCCTTCGCCGACGCCAGAGGTGACGCCTTTGGCAGAGCGATGGCGGACGTCTCCGGCGACGAAAATTCCGGGGACGCTGGTTTCCAGGTAAAACGGGTCGCGATCTGGAGTCCAACCGGTGGGGCGCTTGCCTTCGAGCATCAGGTGCTGGCCGGAAATGAGATAGCCTTGGGCGTCGCGTTCGACCACGCCCGCCAGCCAATCCGTTCGGGGAACGGCGCCGGCGTAGATCAACAGGGCGTTGGCGGAAACGTTTTCGGTTTCGCGGGTTTTGTTATTTTGGATGGTAATTTTTTCACAACGCTCGCCGCCTTCGACGGCGACAACGCTGGAGTTCAATCGTACCTCGATGTTTTTGGTCGCGGCGATTTGGTTTTCCAGATATTGCGACATGGAATCGGACAAGGAATTGCCGCGCACGAGCATGGTGACTTTGTTGGCGAATTTGGAAAAATACATCGCGGCCTGACCGGCGGAATTGGCGCCGCCGACGATGTAGACATCGCCGTCGCGATAGGAAAACGCGTCGGACATGGGGGCGTAATAGTACACCCCTGCCCCGCTGAGCCGGTCGAGGCCGGGGACTTCGAGTTTTCGGAAGGCGATGCCGGTGGCGATGAGCAAGGCACGAGTGCCCACTTCAGAGCCATCGGCCAATTTCAGCACGCGACTGGGACCTTCAATACGCACGCCAGTGACTTCCTGTGGCGCGAGAATTTCTGCACCGAAGCGCCGGGCTTGGGCGACGGCGCGGCGTGCGAGGTCGTTGCCGCTGAGGCCAGTCGGGAAGCCGAGATAATTTTCGATGCGCGAGCTACGGCCGGCCTGGCCGCCGGGGGCTTCGCGCTCGATGAGGAGTGTGTGCAAGCCATCGGCC
>DASZPR010000679.1:0-1537 GCA_035550235.1 Verrucomicrobiia bacterium
CATTGCCGAAAATGCATTGAAACCCGCGGAGGCCGCTGCTGCCTTGGCGGCTTTTGAAAAAATCGACACGGTTTTAGGCATCGGCGCAAAAACGGAAGCCGAGGCTCCTACGGAAATCGTCGCTTTGGCTGAAGCCCGCACCGCCGCAAAGAAGGCAAAAGATTTTAAACGCGCCGACGCCATTCGCGAAGAACTGAAAGCGAAAGGCTGGGCCATCGAAGACACACCAAAAGGGCCGAAGTTTAAAAAGATTTGAAGAAACATCGAACATTGAACGATGCTCACGGCCAGATCGTGACGCGGGGCTATGCTGCCGTTTGTAGTTCCGCCTTCAGGCGGTTCCGGACATTTTCTCCACCCGACCGCGTAAACGCGGAACTACAAACTTGGTGCCGCGCGGGTTTACCATCATGAAAGGCCTCTTCATCACGTTCGAAGGCACGGAAGGCAGTGGAAAATCCACGCAAATCCCCATCCTTGCAGAACGCTTGCGCGGCTTGGGCCGTCACGTCCGCACCTTGCGCGAACCCGGCGGCACGCCCATCGGCGAGGAAATCCGCCACACGCTCAAGCACAGCAAGGCCAACGAAGCCATGACGCCCGAGGCCGAATTGCTGCTCATGAACGCCAGCCGCGCGCAACTCGTGCGCGAAGTGATCCGCCCCGCCCTGGCTGCCGGCGAAATCGTTTTGTCCGATCGCTTTTACGATTCCACGACCGCGTATCAAGGCTACGGCCGCCAACTCGATTTGAAGATGGTCCAAAGCATCATCGACGCCGCCGTCGGTGACACCCGACCGGATTTAACGCTGTTATTTGTGCTCCCGTATGATGTCGCGGAGCAGCGTCGATTGATTCGTCAACCTACGTTGCCAATGGCCATTCAACGCGACCGCATCGAAGAAGCCGGCAAAGCCTTCTTCGAGCGCGCGGCAAAGGGTTATCAGGCCATCGCCGCCGCCGCCCCCAAGCGCGTCCGTCCCGTGGATGCAAACGGCTCGGTGGAAAAAATTAGTGAGCGGATTTGGAAATTGGTTGAGCCGTTGGTGAGGAAATAAATCCCGCTGTAGGGGTGATCAAAAAATCCTCGTGCCGAAGGCACAACCCACAATAGCCCAGCGTTTCGACGCTGGGTTTGTGCACCAAATCACCAAGTCCCGTAGGGACGACCGAAATCACTCCAACTTCAACACCACCACGTGCTCCGTCTTCAACGGCTCGGATTCAATCCGCATATAGGCAAATTGCGGTGATTCCGCGGTCCGCAACATGACTTCCAGCGCGACCTCATCGCCGGCCGCCATTTGCGGTGAAGCCGACTCCGCCAACGTACCCGCCTCAGTGGAAAGCCACGCACGCGCCCAAACCGGTGTACTCTCCGGCGCGTTCAAACGAGCTTTGAAAATCGCAGTTGTCGGATTCGGAATTTCGAGGCGAACGTAGCTCAACGAATAGCCGCGTGAAGGATGCAGCACATCTACGAAAATTTGTTTATTAGGATCAAAAGTCCTCACAAATTACAGACGCGGCTCGACGG
>DASZPR010000680.1:0-4898 GCA_035550235.1 Verrucomicrobiia bacterium
CTCCAGCAGGTAAGCCACGCGATAGGTCAGCGTCCGCGTCTTGCCCGAACCCGCGCCCGCGATCACCAGCGACGGCCCCGGTTCGGCCGTCACCGCCGCAAGTTGTTGTTCTTTCAACTCGCGCGCGTAATCAATCTGTAAATGGACTGCCGCCCGAAACGGCTGCAATACGTAATCCCGTGACATCGCAAAACCGTAACGGCGGGTTGCGCCGTTGTCGAATCCGCAATGCTTCGGCGGCATGGCATGGGCGTGTTCTGACACGGCCCCTGCAATGACGGGCATTTTGGAGCGCCGATCTCCGATCCGGCGCGGCCGCCAAAGATTTTGCCTCACTCGCCGGGTCGGAGACCGGCGCTCCGGAGGCCGGGCCGGGATGCGCGTCCGCACGGTATCGAGAGGCTCGAGTCGTGCCTTACCCCCACCCCTACGACCAGACACGATCAGGCACGACTGACGTTGAAAATTAACAACTTGCAAAGGCACGACCGGAACGCGATTGAAGGACGAAGTCGTGCCATCACGACGCGAGACGTTGGGGAAGCCGATGTTGCGATGCACCGAAAAGCGCCGTCGCCGCTCCGCTTTGCCGGCGCACTCCAAAGGCGGATTTGCCGGGCGATTTTTGACCGAGATGCTATTTTCCTTGGTTCCCATTTGTCCCTTTTGCCCTCCTCTTCAGACGTCGTTATAACATGGGTGTCAAATGGCTACAGAAACGGGTAGTGGGGTCTTCTGCATTCGGGGTTTATTTTCCCGGGTTTGGCGCGAGATTGCTCCATGCAGGTATAAGCTGTTACTTGGCTTTATTACGCTCAACATCGTCGCAGGAATTGTGAATTGTTGTTGGCCGACACTGCAACAGGGCTTCCCGGCTTGGACTCCCTATGACCTGAACGCAAAATTGGCTCCAATGATTGCTCCCAAATATATCGTCATACCAAATTGTGCCCGCAAGATAGAGTGTTCCCCCATTGGTCTTAACGTCCCAAATCTGTTGCTTTGGAAACATGCCTATGCTGATAGCCTCAGTCGCACCCGGAGCGAGCAACCCAGCATTTGGCTCCTTAGTGGGTTTGATGTCGTTTTCCGGAATGTTGGTAATATCGTTTGTGGAATACCCAATACCAAAGCAATTAACAGCGGGAGTTTTACCCGAGTTTTTAAGGAACACTTTGAAATAAACCAAATCGCCAGATGGCACGGGTTCGTAGTCCGATGCTACAACCCATGCTCTTTCATCCAATCTTTGCGCATCCCGAATGTCTTTCAATTGTTGTTCGGCGGCGATGGCCTGCCTGCGATTGGCCTTCATCTGTTCCAAGCTGGCATTCATTTGGATATAATAAACCACAGCAAGCCCGCAAGCGATGCAGAGGGTAATGACTTCCAAACAAAACCGAGCAAGATCAATTTTTTCGGCCTTTGTCCGCTTCTTATTGGTGGGTTGGCATGGGTCCATGCTCGCTGGACAATTTGGCACTGCAATGCCCTGCTCTGGCACATTTTGCTTCTCCCCCTCGGATTGATTCTGGTTTTTTGGGGCATGTTTATTTTGATTCCATAAACCCCCGCCAATGAGCGTTTTAAACTCATCTCGAATAGCCAGAAACAGCAATTTAAGCCCGCTCATATATTTGTTGCTTCGGTTTGTAATTGCCGCCGACAGATCGCGCCGTAAGTTGCCCCATTGGGTGCGTAAGCTAAAGGGTAACCCCGCGTTCCTTACAATCGCGGATTGCGAGTCCGGGGCACGCCGCATCCATTTGATTTATGAAGACGTAATGCCAGTACCAGGAGCGCAAAGCAACGCTTTCCGTAGCCAGTCCGGTTTGCTCACGTATTGCCCGATTAATCGGCTTTGCTCGCCGGGTTTGACTGGACTCCGAACAATTGGTAGTGGGCTAAATTGAAGATTCAATTTCAGCGCCAATGGAGAACAGCCATCGCGATTAAAGATACGGAAAGACCCAAAAAGATGCACACGATTACCCAGAAAGCTCTCGGGTTTTCTGTTCTCTTAAATCGGCCTCCCATATCGGCATACGCCACCCCTTTTTTTATCTGCCAAAAACTAAAAATACCGCTCAATGTGCCAAGAAATATCCCTACCCAGTTCTTAAAATTGCTGTGGTCCATCATTTTTGCGTTTCTTTACCTCTTTAACGTTTGGTGTTTTAGGGTTGCGGTTGCAGTGATTGCTTTTTTCGTCATTCGCCTCTCACGGGGGCAAATGACGAAAAAAGTGGGTTTGTTTGGACTCTTACCCAGGGCGGCAGCTGCTGCGCAGCCTTGCCCTGGGCTATCATCTGTCGCCCTTTCAGGGCTTAAGAATGGAGGATGAGGATGTATTCTACGGAGCAGGTTCGACGTTCGATGTTTCCCCTTCCCCCTCATTCGTCTTCATCCCCTGCAGCCGCGCCATTGCTGCCTGCACGCCTTGCAACGCCCGCAACATTTCCACCCGCATCGCATCCGCCGGCGGATTTTTTTCGTCGTTCAGCAACTGCGACATCTTTTGCAGCGTGGCAGGCGTCCGTTTTTGCATGCTCGCGATTTGTTTTTCCCACGCGAGCTTCTTGTTGGCGCACTTCAACAAATCCGTCAGGTAACCGATATCCTGCCGCGTCGTGCGCGGGCTGGGATACTTCGTGTTCACCGCGCTCAGTTCCGCCTGCAAATCGAGAATCGTTTTTTCGCTGCGTTCAATGTCCTTCACCAACGTGTTCAATTCGGAAACAACCTGTTGCTGCAGCATCACGCTTTTTTGCTCGAGCTTTAAATCCTTGATTGACGTCATATTTTAAAAATCGGAAAGTTCACGCAGATAAACCCAAATACTTTTACGCGAATTTCACAAATGAACGCGAATTCAGCCTGGAGATCTTAATTCGAGAAAATTCGCGCGATTCGCGTAAGTTCTTTTTTCGGAGTTTCACTAAATTAAATTTTAAGTTTTCACCGCACCGATTTGTTGGCGCAGCTTTTTGATATTCGCATCGATGTGGTCCCAATAATAATTGCGCCCATTGGGATACGGGTCATTCAGGAAGCGATAGAGCCCGCCGAAATCACGGCTTAACTTCACCTGCACATATTTTTCCCAGAACGCCGGCGTTTTCTGCATCAAGTCCGCCACGCTCGAAAACATCGCGACAAAATGCGGCTTGTCCTTGGAAAATTGCGTGGCCTCCGCGAATTCCGAATAAAGCACCGGCAATTTTTCCACGTAATCCTCCGCCGCCATTTGCCCGAGCAAATCCGCCGTGCCCAAGGCATGGCCGACGATTTTTTCAATCTCGCTCTGGAACGGAATGACGTTCAACGCGGCATCCACACCGGTGCAATGAATCATGTTTTGCACCGACTTGATATCTTCCGGCGGAAAACCTTCCTGCTTGAGAAACGCTCCCGCGAAATCGGCGCTGCGATTTACATGCGTCACCGTATATTTCGCGCCCGTGCCCTCGGTGTCCGTGCGCTTTTTGAGATAACCCGTGTCATGCATCAGGATCGCAATGATGCCCAGTTGAAACATTCGCTGAGTCAACGGCGGCTGGGCATTGGCTCGATGGCGGCCATGCAGCAAGCGCGCGAGGCAGAGCGTTCCTTGCAAGGTGTGCTCGAAATCGTGGTAACGCGCGTCCACGGGCTGGTAGTTTTCATAACCGCCGGTGAAACAAGTGATGGCCCATCCGAAAACGCGAGGTACGAACGTTGCGTCACCTTTCGGAAACATCCCAAGGTAAGCAGCCTGAACTTCCACTTGCACCGCTGTCGGGTCCTTCGTGACAACTCGTGGATACATTCGCGTGCGCAATTTAATCCGACCCGCCTCGATTTGCACGTAAATTTCCATTCATCGTAGCAGCCGACGTGAGGAGGCTCCAAATTTTCTGACGATTAGAGCCTCCTCACGTCGGCTGCTACTAAATTTAAATGCAAAAACTTGTCCCCACCCCGTTTTAGGCGAATATCTACTCATGCAAAAAACGTTGCTGACCTTCGTCGACGATATTTACGAAGATCTCGAACTCTGGTATCCCAAGCTCCGGCTGGAGGAAGCCGGCTTCGGGATGCGCGTGGCCGGGCCGGAATTGAAAACCTACACTGGCAAGCACGGTTACCCCGCCCCGTCCGATGCCCTGATCAGCCAGATGAACAGCCGCGATTTCGCCGGTCTGCTCGTTCCGGGCGGATTCATGCCGGATAAATTGCGTCGAGATCCCAAGGTGCTTTCCCTTACGCGCGAATTTTTTGAGCAGGGCAAACTCGTCGCGTTCATCTGCCACGGCGGCTGGATTCCCATTTCTGCAAAAATCCTCAAAGGCAAGCGCGTCACCGGCTCGCGCGGTATCAAGGACGACCTCGAAAACGCCGGCGGCATCTGGGTCGACGAACCGGTCGTCGTCGATGGTAATTTAATTTCCAGCCGTACTCCGCGCGATCTGGCACCATTCGCCAAGGCGATGGTGGATTTTTTGAATCAAACACGCAAAACGTGAAACGTAAAAAGTAATGGCTCACTCCCACGTAGACGGCACCCACGCCGACCCAACCTTCCGCTCGCGCCCACGCCAAACGGGTGAAGTCATCCGGCGCGTCGGCGTCTATTTGCGCCCGTATAAATTAATGGTCGTCGGCACCGTCGGCTGCGCCGTGCTGTCGCTCGTGTCCGGTTTTATTTTCCCCGGGATGACCCACATCCTCATCGATGACGTCATCGCCAAGCAGAAATATTCCTGGCTCACGCCCGCGGCATTGGCGTTGGTCGGCGCATTCTTTTTTCGTGAATTGTTCAACAGCCTGCGCATTCGCATCAACAATTCGCTCGAACAAAATGTCATCTACGACATGCGCCGCGATGTTTACGCGCGCCTGCAACGCCTGCCGGTGAC
>DASZPR010000681.1:0-5179 GCA_035550235.1 Verrucomicrobiia bacterium
ACCGTGCCGGAAACTCCGTTCCAGCCATCGCCATATGTTCCGTCAGCGAACAGCCCGATTGAAAGACAGCCCCAGGCGCCGTTCACGCCGTGGACCGAAATCGCTCCCACCGCGTCGTCAATGCCAATCCGGTCAAAGAAGAACACCGATTCCACCACCACGATGCCCGCAATGATACCGATGAGCGCCGCACCGCCCGCGCTCACAAACGCGCAAGGCGCCGTAATCGCCACCAAACCCGCCAGCATGCCGTTGCACATCATCGACGGATCCGGTTTCTTGGTCTTGAACCACCACATATACAACGTGGTCGCCAACGCCGCTGTGGCCGACGCAATCATGGTGTTCACCGCCACCACTGCGATGCGCAAGTCCGTGCCCGCGAGCGTCGAACCGGGATTGAAGCCGAACCAGCCGAACGCCAGAATGAACGTTCCCAGCATCACGAACGGAATGTTGTGCGGCATGATCGGGTGAACAATCTTGCCGTTCTTGTCATACTTGCCATGGCGCGCGCCGATGAGCCAGCAGAAGATCAGCGCAATCACACCACCTTGCATGTGCACCACCGAGGAACCGGCAAAGTCCACGTGACCGTGGCCCAGGCCGAAATTCGTTCCGAGCTGAGCGAGCCAGCCGCCGCCCCACACCCAGTTGCCGAACACCGGATACATGATTGTGCCGATGAAGCAGCCGTAGATCATGAACGCCGAGAACTTCCAGCGCTCCGCAGCGCCGCCCGTCGGAATCGTCGCCGTGGTGTCCATGAACACCATTTGGAACAGGAATAACGCGAACGCCGCCGTGTCATAGCCCGCCCCCTGCAGCAGGAAGCCCTTCCAGCCCAGAATGCCGAATGGATGACCCGCTATGTTGAGCGTGATTTCATGGTTCAACCCCGCGTAGCCGCCCATCGTACCGATGGCTCCAAGGCCGCCGAACATGAAGGCAAACCCGCAAACGTAGAATCCCAGCATACCCATCGGATAAATCATGAAATTCATCGACATCGTATGGCTGGAGTTCTTGGCGCGGCACAAACCGGTTTCCACCAATGCGAAACCCGCTTGCATGAACATGACCAGGAAGCCCGTCACGAGCGTCCACATGAAATTGATCGCCACGCGGTTGTGGCCGACGTTATCCGCCAGTTTCACCGCCAGCGGCTCCGTTTTGGATTGCGTCGTGTAATCGTCAAACGCCTTCTTCGCGTCCGTGTAAGCGGCGACTTTGTTCGTGTCCTTCTTGTCATCGTCGCTCAACTCTGCTGGAGCGGTGACCACAAAGCCGGGCACGTCCGAAGCCACGCCGGTAGTGACGCCACCCGGATCCGGTTTCGGATCGTCAGCGTGAACCATGGCGGGGCTCAGCGCGGCCATCAAAGTAATCGCGGTGACTGCGGTTAAGAGGAATTTTTTAATCATAAGTTTATGCAGAAGTGAAGGGTTCAATTTTTTGTGGTTCAGAGAGCTTTGTCGCCTTTCTCTTCCGTTCGGATGCGAACCGAGTCGTCAACCGTCGTCACAAAAATTTTGCCATCGCCGATCTTTCCGGTTTTGGCCGCTTTGATGATCGCCGCCGACGCCGCGTCCACGCGGTCATTGGGAAGCACGACTTCGAGTTTGATTTTTGGCAGAAAGTCCACCGTGTATTCACTGCCACGGTAGATTTCGGTGTGCCCTTTTTGGCGGCCGAATCCTTTGACCTCGGTGACGGTCATCCCTTCGATGCCGATCTCTCCGAGGGCGTCTTTGACCTCCTCGAGCTTGAATGGTTTTATGATTGCTTCGATTTTCTTCATAGTTTTTTGTTGTGCCGCGATCGCTCCGCGCAACTGAGTTTGGTTTAGAGACATCAACTGAACTGGATGGCCTAATTCAATGGTGCCCGCTCCCTTAGCACCGGGGGTGCCAGCAAAATGAAACACTGCGTAACTATTTGATGGTCAACTGCTAAATAAATATTCGGAACCGATGTAAATGAATTATTTATTTAAATGAAAAGTTTGTTAATTTTTAATTAATGCGTGCCTTGGCCCCTTTTGCGCAGGCAGTTTTTTTTTCACCAATTTTTTTGCCTTGAGAAAATTTTTTCACCTAAACATTTCACGAATTTCCTAGGAAGAAATTATTCCGCTGCTCTGAGGCTTGGAAGTTGCTGGTCCCCGCGGCATGGAAAATTTGCCACATCAACCCTCACTTTGGATGTCTGCTCCGTTTGTCGGGCTGTTGGGAATTGTTGCCCTCGCGCCGCTTTTTTTTGCGGATTGGTGGGGACGCCATTATCCCAAAGTCTGCGTCGGTCTCGCGGGCGTCGTCGTGCTTTACTACATCCTGTTTCTGCACGCCGCGCCGCGCGTGCTGGGAACAACGATTGACTACGTGAGCTTTATCGCCCTGGTGGGATCACTCTTCATCGTCTCCGGCGGAATTCACATCAACGTCAAGGGAGAAGCCAAACCTTCTGTTAATGTGATTTTTCTTTTCGTCGGTGCTCTGCTCGCCAACCTCCTCGGCACCACCGGCGCCTCCATGCTTCTCATACGTCCGTGGCTGCGCATGAACAAATACCGCGTCACCGGCCATCACGTCGTCTTTTTTATTTTTATCGTTTCGAATGTCGGCGGATGCCTTACCCCGGTGGGCGATCCTCCCTTGTTTCTCGGCTATCTACACGGCGTCGGCTTTTGGTGGGTGGCGAAACATGGCTGGTTTATCTGGCTGACCGCGCTGGCCATTCTTCTCACGATGTTCTACTTCGTCGACCGGCGAAATTACATCCGGGCTCCAAAACCGGTGCGCGAGGAAATGACCCATCACGATGTCTGGCGGTTTGATGGTCTCGGGAATTTGTTCTTTCTTGCAGTCATTTTGGGATCTGTTTTCATCCATCATCCGCCATTTTTACGCGAGGCTCTGATGGTTGGCGCAGCGTTGGGCTCCTATTTCACCACCCAGAAACAGGTGCATGAATCCAACCACTTCACCCTCCATCCCATCAAGGAAGTGGCCATTCTATTTATCGGGATTTTCGGCACCATGATGCCCGCCTTGGATTGGCTCGCCGCGAATGCCGGGCGGCTGGGCGCGCCGAACGGAAGCGTTTTCTATTTCGGCAGCGGCGTCTTGTCGAGTGTCCTCGACAATGCCCCCACGTACCTGAGTTTCCTGAGCGCTCTGATGGGCGCTTGCGGCGAACAGAATGTGTCAAATCTCCTCGTCCATTATCCGCAAATCATCTTGGCCATCAGCATGGGCGCGGTCTTTTTCGGCGCGAACACCTACATCGGCAACGGTCCCAATTTCATGGTCAAAGCCATCGCCGACCATCAAAAAGTCCACACTCCCACCTTCATCGGCTATGTGTGTAAATATACACTGCCCTTCATGCTCCCGATGCTGGTCGTCATCTGGCTGCTGTTCTTTTACGGAAAATAGCCCTTTGCGGACGATCTGCGGGCCTTTGCCTTTGCGGTGCATCTTGACGCTATTTTTGAAACCATAGCTTCATTTTGGAGTGCGGTGGCAGAGCGCAGCGGCGACACCGCTTTTTAATCCCGCGAAGCGGAGTAGCGATGGATTTGCGGAGAACTATTTCAGTTCGGAGCCGATGTATTAACGCAGAGACGCGGAGTTCGCCGAGATTCGCCGAGCAGACCTTTTATCAATTTATCAATCTCTGCGTTCCTTTGCGAAACTCTGCGACTCTGCGTTAAATGGCAGACCAACGGTGCCCAAGCATCGCAAACTGTCTGCCCTCATGTTTTCTAAAACCACGGAATTTAGAGGCATTTGCGCGGCTCCCATCGGCCTCCCCATTTGACAGCCGTGCTAAAAGAGAAAGAGTAAAAGGAGCGGCGGGGAATGAAGATGAAAGGGGAAACGGTATCACCGATGGCGGCACAAGCTCATCTCGACAGATCGGGACTGTATCCTCGGCTGGCCGTCGGCGGAGCGCCGATTTTTCGTTGGCTTACGATTGAATGCTTCCGACGGGCAATCACAATTGCCAAAATAAATTTCCAGTCGTGCCTGCATCACACGACCACGCACGCAGTCGTGTCATCTCAACCTATTGAATACCAACGTCAGTCGTGCCGGATCGTGCCTAATCGTAGGGGGGTGGGAAGCACGACTGCCTTAACTTGTCAGAGACACCCCCGATTGACTCGGAAACCTTTCCCCAAAAACTCTTTCCCGGCTTGTTCCTGCAAAATTACATGGTATTTTTCGCGTCCTTGTGGATTTTTTAAAAGAAGTTCAGACCCGGCGCACGTTCGCCATTATCTCGCATCCGGACGCGGGCAAAACCACGCTGACGGAAAAACTGCTCCTGTACGGCGGCGCCGTGCAACTCGCCGGCTCCGTCACCGCGCGCAAGAACCAGCGCGCCACCACTTCCGACTGGATGGAACTGGAAAAGAAACGCGGCATCTCCATCAGCTCCACCGTCCTGCAATTCGAATACAACGGTTACCGCCTCAACCTGCTCGATACCCCCGGTCACAAGGACTTTTCCGAAGACACCTACCGCGTCCTGACCGCCGTGGATTCAGTCGTCATGGTCATCGACTCCGCCAAAGGCATCGAACCGCAAACCCGAAAACTCTTCGAGGTCTGCCGCCAGCGCGGCGTGCCCATCTTCACGTTCATGAACAAGTGCGACCGCCCCATGAAGGAACCGCTCGCCTTGCTGGACGAACTGGAGCAAGTCCTCGGCATCGGCGCGTTCCCGGTGAATTGGCCCATCGGCACCGGTTTCGAATTTCAGGGCGTGTTCGATCGCCAAACCCAACTGATGCACCTCTTCGAGCGCACCGTGGGCGGCCAATACCGCGCTCCCGTCCAAATCGGCGGCATCCACGACGACTTGATTCGCGGCCGCCTCGACGAAGCCACCTTCAACAAAACTGTCGAGGAATTGGAAATGCTCGAGCACGCCGGTCACGATTGGGACGACACCGCCGTGCTCAGCGACAAAACCACCCCGGTGTTTTTCGGCAGTGCCATCAACAATTTCGGCGTGCAACTATTGCTCGACGGATTCCTCAAACACGCGCCCGCGCCCAAAGGGAGAACTGCCTTTGCGGCGGACGCCGAAACGTCGAATGGCCAGCCCCCGGAAGACGCCGCCCAGAATTTCATCACGCCGGAAAATCCCGCTTTTTCCGGATTCATTT
>DASZPR010000682.1:0-7476 GCA_035550235.1 Verrucomicrobiia bacterium
TTCGTCCCGCCATCCCACCAATTTTTCGAGCCCAGCCACGAACCGCTGCCATCCGCGGGATTGGGAGATGTGGCGGCGTTGGCATCCCAGGTATTTGTCCAGTAATAAGGCCGGCCGTTGTTTGGCACGACACTGACTTGCGCCGAGTCCGGGCCTTCGTTCAGGAGATTGGTCGCTGAAACAACATAATAATAGGTGTTCCCGATCACCGCGCTGCCGTCTATGTAATTTGCCGAAACGATATTGGGCGCGATAACTGAATAAGGGCCGCCGCTCGTGGTGCTGCGCTTGACGTTGTAATGTGTCGCGACCATCGGGTTCCAACTGAGCATCACCTGGCTCGACGACGAACTTGCCGTCAGGCCGCCTGGCGCGCCAGTGATACGAAAATTAGCCAGCACGGAAACATATTCCACCGCCTGGGTGGCGGTGACCGTGGTGGTATTGACATCTGAAAGCAGGTTGGTGTCGCCGGACCAATGATCAAAAGTCTGGCCCGTCAGATTGCTGGCCGTGATGGACACGGTGGCGTTGCTTGCATAATAGCCGGTGCCCTTGCCGAGATTGACCATGAGGCGATTCACGGGATCGGTGCGGCCGGGCCCGGCCGGAATTCCGTTTGTCACCGTTCCGCTTCCATCGACCATTGAGGCGTAGAGATTGCACGGAGGATTATTGCCCCACGCATAACGCACTGCGACCGGCGTTGAAACACTTGAACTTGAGACGGTCACCTGATTGGATGCGGTAATGCTGGCATTCGCGGCAAAGAAAACTTTGTTGGCGCCGCAGATCGCGAAATTGGCCAGTGTTCCTCCGGGCACTTCCTGCACTGGACTCAAGGGTAATAGCGTCTTTGTGCCAATCATCAACCCGGCGCCGACGTTGTCGAAGGTGCAAATGATGTTGTGCCCGGAGACGGTGAAATTAGTGAGAACCGGGCCTTGATCGACGCGGGTTTGGCCGTAAACCAAAGTCGCTGCCGCCCAGGCCGCGCGCAGCCCCACGTCCTGTTTGTCCGTCGGATGCAAATCGCCATGGCCGATATCAATGGTTGTGACCAGGCGGGCGTGCGGGTCATTCAGCACCGTGTTCAACTGTGCTTCGCGGAGTTCGGCCCAACTTCCATTTTCCACGGGTTGGGTTTGTCCGCCTCCGAAATTTGGCAATTGAATGATGATGAACGGCAAATCCGGTTGGTTAAAGAGCGAACGCCACTTCGTCATCAAGCCCGGAAGCAGGCGGCTATATTGCTCGGGCCAACTGACATTATATTCCCCCTGGTACCATTCCACCGCCTTGATCGCAAAGGGGGCGAGCGGTGCGATCATGGCATTGTAAGGCCCGGAAATCGTGTCCCGGCCGGGCGTTTGTCCGATTTGATCGAACACAGGCTGGGCAAAATCGGATATTCCAGAGATAAAATCCGGGTCCAGCCAGCTATCGATTTCCGACCCCGGCCATGCTGAATTGATAATGCCGATGGGAATGCTCTGCTGTTTATAAACTTCGCGCGCGGTGAAATAGCCCGTGGCGGTGAAGTTGCCGGTGGTGGAGGGACCGGCGACTTGCCAGGAACCGCTTGGGATATTGGTTTGAGGAGAAGATGACGACACGTTGGGAACGGTAAAATTTCGCACCTTCGGATAATTGGCCGAATCAGCGATCTCCTGGGCTAGATTGGTCACTCCAATGACGTTTAATGAATAGGCCATGTTGGACTGACCGGTGCCTAGCCATATATCGCCAATCAAAACGTCTGTAAGAGTGATTGTGGCCTGGCCCGGACAGGAAACCACGATGGTGTATGCCGCATTGTTGGCAACCAGACCAAACGGACCGAGGGTAGCCTGCCAGGAACCGTTCAGGTCCGCGACGGATGTCCTGGTTTGCAACACCGTTGCATTTTGATCTTTGACGACCACGGTCACCGTCGCTCCCGCCGGTGCCCAGCCCCAAATGGGAGCATTGGCCTCCCGCTGCAACACCATGTGCGAGGAGAACAATTGATGAAGGGAAAGGTTGGCGGCGCCTGCGTTAAAAAGAAAAATGTTTGCGATACTCAGAAGGATGCCCGCACGTAACGTCCATCTCCGCAATTCCAAAACTAATTTCTTCATCTGAATCAAACTTTCAAACTTTTCTGGAAGACTTTGTATTTCGAGAGTTTGGCTACCTTAACGGCTGAAGACGGCAGCTGATATCCCCGCTTTAGGGGAGACCTCTTGACGATCGATGGATAGGCATGCTCCGCTGCCAAATGAGTTTGTACGAGTCAATCGATTGACACGTATCTCTTCTACCGCGACGGTTTCTTTACATTTGTGGCATAAGCGAAATGTGGCTGGACCTGCAATCCAGCAAAACCGGGCAAACCGTGAATATTCGAAGTGTTTAAAGGATGGTGGAGCCGAGGGGATTCGAACCCCTGACCCCCACAATGCCATTGTGGTGCTCTACCAACTGAGCTACGACCCCATCCGGAGCGGCAAATGTAGAGTTCTGATGAAAATTGTCAAAATGATTTTGACCGATTTGAGCAATTGCCGGCAGAAGTTTTCCCACGCGCCCATCATTTGGCCGTCGCTTTAACCGCTGACCGATTGGCGGGCGGAGGCGCATCCGCGCCGCGCGGAAGGCTATTGATCCATTCAGCCACGGCGGTCACGGCATTGGTGTTGACCACGTTTCGGGAGAGGGGTGGCATTTGGAGGTTGCCGAGGAGATTGATGCGCGTGTAGAGGACGGACTTGCCCAGGTCCCGCGGCTTGACGACCCGGTTGTTGGCGTCACCCAGGGTGTTGGCCAGCGGGCCGTTGATGAGGCGTTGCGCCGCCAGCGGGACGCTGAATCGCGCGTCAAAGTATCCAGCCACGCCGTTGGGCCGGTGGCATTGCGCGCAATTGGAATCGAGATAGGAGCGCACGCGATATTCCGGCGGATAATTCGTGTCATCGATTTGCGCGAGTCGCGGCACTTTGGCCAGCGAGGCTTCGCTTTGCACGTTGGTGAATAAACCAATGTGATTCCAGGTGCGAAGCTGGTTATCGGTGACACTGGTGGCCGGGTAGGCGAGGGGACCGTTGAGTTGCCGGGCGTTGACTCCGAGGACGCTGCCGGCATTGGGATTGTGGCAGACGAGGCAATCCATCGGTCCGGGAAAATACCACGTCTGCGTGTGTACGCCGGTGGCATTGGTAACATTGATCGTTTCTGTCAATGCAGCGGAAAGCAGGTCGGCGTCCGTGCCGTCGTCGCGCCATTTGTAGGTGACACCGTATACGCCACCGATGGTGTTTCGGACGAGGAACCGGGTTTCGAGGCGGCGGGTCGTGCCGTTGGTCTCATTGACCGTCAACTCAAAATTCTTGATGAAGACCGTGCCGGCGGGGAATGAAAAACTGTTCGAGGCGGAGAAGGTTATTTTTTCATTCCGCGGGACGGCGATCCAGCGTTGCTTGGCGGCGCCGTCCGACCAAAGGGGAGAATTCACCGTGTAAGGGATAAGGTTCGTGGAAGGGACCAGATGACCTGTGTCCGTGAAGGCTCCGGTTTCGGAAAGATGTTGCGGCAGCGTGTGGCTGAGCGGCTGCCGCGGGGTATCGGCGCGCACGAGTTTGAAAATCTTCGATGGCCGGCCCATCTTCAGCATGTAAAGTTCGTTCTTCTCGTCGATACCGAAGCTGGAAAGGCCGGTGTAATTGACGCCGGGCGGCATGTTGCAAAGATAGTTCACCCGCGGCGGATCGGCTCCATTCCAGGTCATGGCCCAAATGCGTCCGGAGCCGTTATCGCCGAAAATATATTTGCCGCCGAGTTCTTTGGAGAACTGTTCGCCGCGATAAACGTATCCGCCGATGACGCAGTTGCCCATCGGGCCGTGTTGGTATTCGTAAATGGGCGGCTGTTCGATGCCGATGTAATCCTGCGGCGCGGGTTTGGCTTTGTCTTTCACCGGATGAAGACCTTCCATGTACGACCATTGGTAATTCGCGCCGCGTTCCAACACATCGATCTCCTCCCAGGTGTCCTGGCCGACGTCGCCAATCCAAAAACGGCCCGTGGCCGGGTCGAGCGTCATGCGATGTGGGTTGCGCAAGCCGACCGCCCAGAATTCCTCGAGCTGATTTCCAGTGGGATCGACGAATGGGTTGTCGTTCGGAATGAAATAATTCGTGGTATAACTGTTCTCCGTCCAGCCGGGAGGCAACTCGGTTTCGAGGAGCGGTTGGCGGCGAATCAGATGGCTGCGCGCGGGGTCCTGGTCCACATCGATTCGCAGGACGCCGGAAAACATTTTGCCGCGGATGGTCTGCGTGTTGTTGTACATGTCATAGGCGGCGCCTTCGTCACTGATGCTGAGATAGAGAAAGCCATCCGGGCCGAACGCCATGCCGCTGCCTTCATGCCAGAGGTTGTGATCGAATTGGTTGATCAATACTTGCTCGGAATCCCGGTCTGCCGCGAGAGAACCTTCCGGAACAGTGAAGCGTGAAAGGCGATCATAACCCGGCGTGAAAGAGGAGGGCCGCTCCGGGCCGATGACCGGCGCGGGAGAATAATGATACCAGACGTAAACGAAGCGTTTGGCCGCGCCGGCGCGATTGAAATCCGGATGAAACGCAAACGCCAGCAGTCCACAATCATCCCAGCCCTGCGTGATATTGGTCAGATTGAGGAACTCGACCATTTTTTCGGCGTCGGGCCGGTTGGGAAAGGAAAAGATTTGTCCCTGGCGAGAAGAAACGTAGAGGCGGTTTCCGCCCGGCTCAGGAATCAGCATGGTGGGATCGCCGATGGCCAGATTGGTAAAAGCGTCCACCACGGCCCATTTGCCGGTTTGCACGAGGACGGAAGGGGGAAGTTTGCCATTCAGGAATGCGCCGACGAGGGGACGTTCGTTTAACCCATAAGCTTCCGCTCCGCGCAAGGCGGTCGCGATGAATACCACGGTTAAACACCAAACACTCCTCCATCGGCTCCCCGCAAACATGCCTGAACATAGCAGGCGAAATCGCGTTGTAAAACATCGTTGAGTTAAAAGAGCAAAAAAGGTTTTCTCTTGCTTAATTCTCCGGGCGAAATCAACATTTCATCAATATCACCATCTCACCAAAGCACCATGAAAACCTCCTTGCGCAGCTTGTGGACGGGTTCGGCGACGGCAGCCTTGCTTCGAAGCGGTCCGTTGATCCTGGTTTTTGCGATGGCGAGTTGCGCGCCCAAGGCGCCCGAGCAAATCACCATTCGCGGCTCGAACACTTTTGGCGAGGAACTGGCGCCGAAGCTGATCGCGGAATTCAAGAAAGACCACCCGGCGGTCAATTTCGACACGGAATTCAAGGGGTCACCCTACGGGTTTGGCGCGTTGATGGTGGACAAGTGCGATATTGCCGCCGCGTCACGCGAGGTGACCACGAATGAATTGGGCCTGGCCAAAGACCGCGATATTGAGTTCAACAGCTACGCAATTGGCACATATAGCGTGGCGGTGATCATGAATGCGGGCAGTCCATTGGCATCGCTCAAGGCCGAGCAGGTGCATGATATTTTCACCGGGAAAGTCCAGAACTGGAAGGACGTGGGCGGGCCGGATGCGCCGGTGCATCTTTATATTCGCGATCCGATCTCGGGAACCTACCTGGGCTTCCAGGAATTGGCGATGAACAAGGACCCCTACGCGCCACATCCAAAAACCTTCACGAATTATGAGGGCATCGTGCAGGCCGTGGCGCAGGACCCGGCTGGCATTGGCTACGCGAGCATTGAAGACACCAAAAAATCCGGCATCAAGGCAATCGCGATCGGTGGCTCGGCCCCGACGTTGGAGGCGGTGCAAAAAGGGCAATATCCTTACGCGCGCGTGCTGCATCTTTATACGAACAAGGCCAAAGAAACCCCGCTCACGGCGGATTTTATCCATTTCATTCAATCCGACCGTGGCCAGAAGGTGATGGCGGACATGGGTTTCGTGCCGCATTCGTGAGGGCTTGAAAGCTCCCGATCCCAAGCTCCAAAAGGGCTTCAATTGAATTTACATTTTAGGCTGGGTTTGGGAGCATACGGAGTCCGCTAATCGCTTTGGCGCAGCGGGAATGTGCGATGTTTTTTAACCGTAATTTTTTCTGCGCGTTGGGACGAATGGTTCTTCTCTCTGTGCTTCCCGGTCATGCTGTCTAAAATTCTGCTATTGGTTCCATCGAATTTCCGTTCGACTCAGGTCGCGAAGGTTGCGGCGAGCGTACTGCTATTTTTCCTTACATCGGCTTTTGCACATGCCACGGTGCTGTTCAGCGATTCTTTCAGTTATGCCGATGGGGCGATTACCAATGTGTCCGGCGGCGTTTGGGTTGAGCACAGCAGCGGGGCACCGTGTCAGGTGGTTTCGGGGCAGGCGCAAGTCAGCTCTTCCGCAGCCGAGGACGTGCATGCCGCGCTCGCTGGTCAACCGTTTTCCAGCGGAACCCTCTACGCAAGTTTCACAATCAAATGCACCGTATTGCCAAGCTCTGGAGGCAGTTACTTCGCGCATTTCAACAGTAGTTCATTTCGATGCGTGGTATGGGCCAGCACTGCGAATGCCGCCGCAAACAAGTTCCGCCTTGGTGTCGGCAATACGTCCAGCGCATCGGCAAGTAGTGGTCAATTGGCGACGGACCTCAGCACCAATACGAGCTATTTCGTCGTCGTTCGCTATGACGTTGCTTCTGGTCAAAGTACTATCTGGTTAAATCCAACCAGCGAAGGCGATCCCGGTGTTTCCGCATTGGATGCCGCATCTTTCTCAAACATTTCCAACTTCAGCCTCCGGCAAGCCAGCGGCATGGGAACGATGTTGGTGGATAATTTAATCGTCGCCACGACGTTTGCGGAAGTCACCAGCGGACAATCAAACGTGCCGCCTTACATCGTCACTCAGCCGCAGGATCAAACGGCAGCCGCGGGGGATACGGTCACGTTTTCCGTGGAACCCGGCGGAACGGCACCGTTCACTTATCAATGGTCGTCGAACAACGTTGCCGTTCCGGGCGCGACGAATGAAATGTTCACGTTGTTCAGCGTCACGACGAATTTGAGCGGAAGTTTTTATTCGGTCACGGTCACGAATGTTGCGGGCGGCACGAATAGCGAGACGGCGACGTTGACGGTGAATCCCGCCATCGGTGCGGTCACTTATTTGACTTACAACGTGGATGGCAACAGCGTCACCCGCACGGACCCGACGAATTGGGCGGTGACGGCGCCGCAGGTGCAGGCGATTGGGCGCGAATTGATTTATTTGAATCCCGACATCATCGCGTTCAACGAGATTCCGTCCGCTTACAAATACCAGATGACGAATTGGGTGAACGCGTTCCTGCCGGGTTATTTCCTGGCGACGAATGCCGTGGGCGATGGGTTCATTCAAAATTATGTCGCCAGCCGCTGGCCGATCATGCGTTCGCAGAGTTGGCTGAGCTCCTCGAATCTGGCGAA
>DASZPR010000683.1:0-6001 GCA_035550235.1 Verrucomicrobiia bacterium
CCCATTGCGTTGCGAAGTGGTCAGCCTTGCATTTCCTGCCTGGATTTGCGCGATACAATCGAACCAATCCTGTTCCCGAAAACAAATGAATTCATCACCAGCATCTGCCTGGACCCCGGGCACGGAGGCAAAGATACCGGCGGCGTATTCGGCAAATACATGGAAAAACAATACACGCTCCCGCTCGCCCAGGAGTTGGCCGGACAATTGGAGGCTGCTGGTTTCAAAGTGATACTGACGCGCACCAACGATACCTATGTCGAACTGGCAGATCGTCCCGGCTTTGCCAATCGCCAAAAGGCCGGTTTATTCATCAGCTTGCACTTCAACATCGGGCCTCCCGGCCAGGCAAGAGGTGTGGAAGTCTATTGTCTGTCCCCAGCCAAATCCAGTTCCACAAATGATAAGGAAAGACACGCGGATGCCGGCCCATTGCCGGGTAACCGACAAGACGCCCAAAATGTCCTGCTCGCCTATCAATTGCAAAAATCCCTCGTTGGAAACCTGGGGGTGGAAGACCGCGGAATGCGCAGAGCCAGGTTTGAAGTCCTGCGTTCCGCTCAAATGCCCGCTGTGCTGATCGAAGGCGGCTTTTTATCCGATTCGGACGAACGGGAGAAGATTGCAGATCCGAAGTATCGAGTCCGGCTGGCCCACGCGATTGTGCAAGGGATCTTAGCCTCCAACAGGACCAGGACAGAATCTTGTTCGCCCGCATTGAGCAATTGACAACCGCGCGATTTTAAACAATAAGAGAAACATGCACCTCCAGAAAGCGACACGATTTTGCGTACACCCGGTGCGGGTAGTGGCAGTCGTAATGCTTTTTCTCTTTCTGTTCGTGTTGGCGTGCGCAGCTTCACCGGAATTACATCGGGCCATCCACAAAGATGCAGATCATGCGGATCATCATTGTGCGATTACCGTTTTGGTGGGAGGACAGATAGATTCTCCGTGTGGTGCCATCCCGAATGTGGTCCCACCGTCGTCGCATTACGTCACCGTTTTACCCGTTGAATCTCCGGCGCCTAATAGCGCGATCGATTTACTCCCTCCCGGTCGCGCCCCTCCAGTCGGTCCTTCCAAAGCAGTTTGAATCGGCGTTTGAAGCGAACCGTGTATGCGAATGCATCCCGGTTAGCCAAATTGCTAAGTTCCCAGTTTAAACTCAGGGCATAAGCTGCCCGATTTCAAATGCCTTCGTATTGATATGAATGCATTCGATTTAGCGATTCCTGGAATTTTTGGAAAAGTTGCGCAGAGCGATGGCGTCAGCGGTGAATAGCCCGGCTGGCAAATTGCCTCGCACTGACAATTTAAAAATTTTGAACCGATATTGTCATGCCGTTACTTGAAATTTCCCAACTGAAGAAATCATTCGTCGCGCCGGACGGTTCGAAACATAAAGTTGTCGATGTCCAGCGCTTCAACCTGCTCGAAAAAGCGCAGGTGGCACTGGCCGGTGAAAGCGGGTCCGGCAAGACCACATTTTTGAATTTGATTGCCGGTATTCTCAAGCCGGACTCGGGCAAGGTCACCGTCGGCGCGCATGAAATGTCCGCCTTGAGCGAATCCGGGCGCGACCGGTTGCGAGCCACGACCATCGGTTACATTTTCCAGACTTTTAACCTGCTTCAGGGCTACACCTGTCTGGAAAATGTTTTGCTCGGCATGTCTTTCGGCGCGGGAGCTGAGCGGGGCTTTGCCGAGGAGTTGCTGAAACGCGTCGGCCTGGGCGACCGCTTGAAACATTATCCCCGGCAGTTGTCTACCGGTCAGCAACAGCGAGTGGCGGTGGCGCGGGCGCTCGCCAATCGGCCAAAACTTGTCCTCGCAGACGAGCCAACCGGGAATCTGGACCATAAAAACGCTGGCGCATCCCTGGCCCTTATCCGCGAGGCGTGTCAGGAGAATGGCGCCGCACTTCTGCTGGTGAGCCATGATCGGGAAGTGTTGAAGCAATTTGAAAACGTCCAACAACTCAGCCAGATCAATCGAAATTCATCTGAGGAGACCAGCGTATGACCATCGGGCGAATTGTTCTGAAGAGCCTGCGTCAACACGCGCTTTCTACCTGGGTCACCGCCTTTTCCATCGCGCTCGCCGGCGGCCTGCTGATGTCGGTTTGGGTCGTGAAGCAACAGTCCCAAGCCACTTTCACCGGCGTGAACGCCGGTTTCGACGCGGTGCTGGGTGCGCGCGGCTCAAAATTGCAACTGGTCCTCAATGCCATTTTCCATCTGGAAGCGTCGCCCGGTAACCTGGCCTGGTCAGACTTTTTGGACATCCAGAAAAACCCCAATGTGGATCTCGCGGTGCCGTTGGCCGTGGGTGATAACTATCGCGGCTATCGGCTGGTCGGGACGACGCTGGATTTGTTCAATAAGGCACAATATACGCGCGGTAAAAAATTTGAATTGCAACCTGGAGGTGCTTGGTTCGATGAGACGCGCCGCGAGGCCGTGGTCGGCGATTTTGTCGCGCATAAGATGAAGCTTAAAGTCGGGGACACGTTTCACCCCTTCCACGGTTTGATTTTTGACGAAAAAAATCAGCACTCGGAAACGTATGTCGTCGTCGGCGTACTCAAGCCATCCAACACGCCCGCCGATCGCGTGATTTGGATTCCGCTGGCCGGCATTCAACACATGAGCGGCCACGATCCCAAGGCGGCTACGGACGTCAGCGCTGTGCTGGTGAGACTCAAGGCCGGGAGCGCGATTGCGGGTTTTCAAATGGATATGATGTATAACAAGCAGGGCAATCGGCTCACTTTTGCGTGGCCAATAGGGACAGTGATGGCTGAGTTATTTGACAAGATCGGCTGGTTCGACAAGGTGCTTACGCTGATTTCCTATCTGGTTGCACTTGTGGCCGCAGGTTCGATTCTCGCCAGCATTTATAATTCAATGAATGAGCGCCGTCGCGAGTTGGCCATCTTACGCGCTCTGGGCGCGCGCCGCACAACGGTCTTTTCCGCCATCATAATGGAATCCGCTGCCATTGCCGCCCTGGGCATGTTGGTGGCGTTTATCATCTACGCTGTGCTGATGACTGTGGTGGCGGGGATCATCCGCGCTCAAACCGGTGTCGTGCTTGAGCCCTTCGCGTTCAACCCAGTCATGCTTTGGGCGCCCGCCGGTTTCATTTTGCTGGGCGCGTTCGTGGGGATTGTCCCCGCGCTTAAGGCCTACCGGACTGATGTCGCAGAAAACCTGACTCCTCACTCATAAAACAAATCGAATATGAAGTTCACCATACTAATTTTGATCGGACTGGCCGCGGGATTTTGTGGCGGCTGTTCCAAAAGCGAGAGCACCACGGCGTCCAGCCAGGGAGCGGTCCATAAGCACGAGCATCATCCCCCGCACGGCGGCGCGCCTGTTGAACTTGGCGAGGAGGAATACCATGTTGAGATGGTGCTCGACGCGCCGGCCGGAAAAATGCAGGCGTTTGTGCTGGACGGCGAACTGGAGAATTTTATTCGTGTCGCCGCGCCTGCATTGGAGGTGGATGCACAAGTTTCCGGGCACGAGGAGAAATTAATGTTTCACCCCGTCGCCAATACCGCCACCGGTGAAAAAGTGGGAGACACCTCGCTTTTTGAGGCGCAAGCCGATTGGCTCAAAACGACGCCGACGTTCGACGGGGTGTTGAAAGAGATTACGGTGCGAACAAAAACGTACACGAACATCGCATTCAATTTCCCTAAAGGGAGTGATGAGGGGGCGGCGAAATAATATCCATCCGACGGAGGCGCAAGCTTCCCGGTGAATAATGAAGGCGACATCTTTTCATCCTAAAACTCCGGCGGAGCGGATTCATCCCGTTCTGCGAAGGGTTGGTGAGTTATTCGCCTCTATTTTCCATCAGCGAAAAAAAGCCACGCGGCCCCGGTTTCGGATGGTGAGCGGTTCGAAAGCACGAAGAATAATGCGTCGGCAGTTGGCTGAAAAACGCGAAAATCTCCAAGCGCTCAAGCTGGTGTTCCTCGTAGCCCTGGTGCCGTTCGCCATGCTGGTCTTTGCGTTGATCTTGACGTTTCGCAGCACTTCACCACGACGTTTGGTTGAGGCACAGATCGTGACCAATGTAAAAATCGCCAATCCTAACCCGGCCCCGAAAGCCGTAACTTCATTGTCGCCATTCGCCGCTTTTTCAAAGGTCGAGGGTCGGAACGGTGAAAAATACGCGATGGTATCTTTTGAACAACTGGCGGGTTATCCCTTCGCCGTCACTCCGGAAATCGCCGATGCCAAATCCGACCCAGCACGGGCGACTTCGGAAATATCCGCTCAGTTGCCAAACGAGATAAAGGCATTGGATACACAAAAGGTTGCCTTAACCGGCTTCGTCCTTCCCACGCGCCTGGAAAACGGACTGGCTAGGGATTTTCTGTTGTTACGCAGTCGATCCGGCTGTTGCTTCGGAGTGATGCCCAAGATTACCGAGTGGGTCATCGTGCGCGTTTCTGGTAAAGGCATAAAACCGGTGATGGATGTTCCCATGACCGCATTCGGCACTTTTCACGTTGGCGAACAACGCGACGACGGCCATCTGCTCGGCATATATCTGCTCGATTGTGACCGTCTGACCAAGTCGAATGAGTAAGCATGATTAATAAAATTTTTAACCAAGCCGGTTTCGTTTGGGTGGCGCTGAGCTTGATGGCACTTGGTGCAAACGCGCAGCCGCGGGGAACGAACTCCCGTGGCGAATCGATCACGGGAATTTTCGCCGCTACAGACGGGCCGGTTTCAATTTCGAGCAATGTTCTTTCGGCTGCAAATCGCGGAGCCAGCGTTTCCAATGCGCCCGAATTCATCAATTTCGAAGGGGGTAAATATTTGGCCGTCTCGTTTGCCCGGCTGGCCTCCTCTCCATTCACAGCGGGTTCGGGGAATGTCGATTCAACGGATTCAGAGTACGACGAAGAACAGGTCCCGCGCGCCATCAAATCCGTGAATGAAAAATCTGTCGCAGTGACAGGTTTTATGCTGCCGGTGCACACCGCCGACCAGCTAACGACCGACTTCCTCGTGCTGCGCAACCAATCTGCTTGTTGCTACGGCATCATGCCCAAAATCAATGAGTGGGTGGTTGTCCGCACGACTGGCAAAGGCGTGAAGATTGCAATGGATGTTCCGATCACCGTTCTCGGCACGTTCCATGTTGGGAAAGTTCGTGAGAACGGCACTCTCACTGCCATTTACCAACCCGACTGCGATGGCGTCATCAATCCAAAGGAATAGCTTATGCGCACACTTGTTATTATTACTCTTTTCGCGGTGTATTTCACCCGTCCTGTCAACGGTCAGGGCCAGGTTCACGGGGATTCAATCACCGGGTTCGGAAGCAGCAATACCAACGCGGCTGTATCCGCGCCGGCAGGCGAGACCAAAACGAATGTTTCGGTCGCTACCCACGCCAATGTCGCAGATGGCACTTTGATTGGATTCGACAAATTGGCCGGATTCCCATTCACGGTGAGTGACGACCTCTTATCCACTACGAATCAGATCGCCTCGGCGGATGAGAAAGTAAACGCCATGATTCCGGCGGATATTCGCGCGCTGGATCATCGAAAGCTTTCGATAGAAGGGTTCATGGTCCCCATTCAATATGACAACGGCAAAACGGCTGACTTCATGCTGGTCCGAGCGCCGTTCAGTTGTTGCTTTGGCAGCCCGCCGCAAACCCATGAATTAGTGATGGTGCATTTGAAACCGCCGGGGGTGGAGCTCATAACGGACGGACCAGTGCGGGCGCGAGGGGTATTGCACGTGGGAGCGCAGCGAGAACAGGGTTACCTTTCCAGCATCTACAGCATGGATGCCGAAAGCCTTGAAAAATCGCCTGACCAATGAGTATCGGAAATCATCGGTTAAGACCATGAAATGCTTACGTAATCGATCGTCACCCGCACAATGACTGGCGCTTCTCCATCTCAATTTGCCCGGAAAGCAATGTATGATGCGGCGCACTGCCCATTGATGGTCGA
>DASZPR010000684.1:0-6666 GCA_035550235.1 Verrucomicrobiia bacterium
CGTCACCTTTATTGACGGCTCGATTGGAGGCAGCACAAATATCAGCGTGGCCGCGGGCGCATTCCTGGACGTTTCCGGTCAAAGCGATCCGACCTTCACGATAGGCGCGGCGCAGACCCTCCGAGGTGCGGGAACGATCAACGGCAACTTGACCGAAAATGGCACCGTCGCGCCGGGTGACGGAATTGCCGGCAACGTGGGAACCTTGACGGTGACCAACAATGTTAGTCTCCAAGGCACAACCTGGATGAAACTAAATCGCGCCGGCAGCCCGAACAGCGACCGGTTGGTTTCTCCCATCGCCATCAACTATGGTGGCACTTTGGTCATCACCAACGTGGGTGGGACTCTTCAACCCGGCGATGTCTTCACACTTTTCAGCAGCCCTACCTTCAATGGCTCGGGCTTCGGGGCGATCGTGGGGCAAAACTACCAGAATTTTGATACCAGCAATCTGAATGTTGATGGCACCATCAAATTCCTCGGCTACTCCCAGCCAGCCATTAGCAGCGTCGATTTCAGCACCCTAAGCAGCGGTTCCATCACGCTGAATGCCACTAATGGGTTACCCAACGGACCGGTCATTGTTCTCACGAGCACAAACATCGCACTGCCCGCGAGCGCATGGACGCCAGTGGTCACCAATGCCTTCGATGGCGCCGGCAACTTTACTCAGTCTATTACGGTCAATCCTGCGTTGCCGCGACAGTTTTATCTCCTGCAGGTGCAGTAATTCACGATCTTGAACGTTCAAATACCGGAGAGACCGGCAAGGTCTCTCCGGCCCAAGCTATGCGAAAAGTTTTTACATCCCCTCACCAGGGCAACCACCGTAAACACGGTTTCACCCTGATCGAATTATTGGTCGTCATCGCGATCATCGCCATCCTCGCCGCGATGCTCTTGCCGGCCCTTGCCCGCGCGAAAAACCGCGCCTACGCCGTCAACGACATAAACAACGGCAAGCAGACCATCCTCGGCACTGCCATGTATTGCAGCGATTCCAACGAGATATTGCCGGCCCCGGGTTGGCAGATGAACTTCGATAACTGGGCCGCAAGTGCGAATTTGTCTCCGTTGAACACTCACACCGCCGCGGGATTTCAAGCCGATTATAATCAACAAGTGAACTATTTTTCCGGCGCCGCCTCTCCCGCCCTCGGCAAGCCTTCCTTGCTCTATCAATATCTCAAATCAATAAAATTGTTAAGCTGCCCCCAGGATATTGTGAATGCTGACTATTACCTTCGCTATCAATTAATCAGTAGCTACGTCTGGAATGGCGCCATTATCGGTTACGGATCCAATCCCAAAAATGGCTCCGGCTACATTATGCCTTCAAAAATAACCCGGTTCAAAGCGAACTGTATTTTGGAATGGGAAAACGACGAAAAGAACCCCGCCACGGGCGCCTGGTGGGACTTCTCAAATTTTCCCATCGAAAGCGGCAAGCTTTCGATCTCCCAACGCCACGGCAAAGCGGCACAAATTGTAAGGCTCGATGGCAGCGCCGGACGCGTCCCCATGGCCAGCATCATCTCCATGGCCAATGACACCAGCGCGCCGAACGAATTGTGGTATAATCCCAATTCAGCAAATGGCCATTGAGGCCGGCACGGAAGAACCTGGCTTGACCAGGCATTGGTGGTTGTTCCGAAAGCAGGTTCAGGCAAAGGCGAACGGATTCGTACGCTTCTCGCAGCGAAGTTATGTCAGGTGAGAAGTGAGTTTGTTATTTGCGGACATCTTCACCGGCAGTGGCCCGCAACACCTGGACGCACTGATTGGAGCGGCAAATCCAGTCGCTCCAGCAGATTCGGCGAAGGCGGTATGCCGATTGGCAGACGTTCAGACGCGGGTGGTTTTGTCATCGTTTCAACCGCGCCCGGTGTGTTTAAAACGAATCACTCGCTTTCAAGGTGATCCGGGAGGGAGGCATCGACAAACATGATCGGTGGGAATCGCTTTTGGTTCGCACCTTTTTGTTTCATAATCAATCCGGCTCCGATACTTTTTGGAAACTCATGAATAGATTTCTGTCCGTTTTATCGTTGGTTTGCCTCGGCGTTTTCATCGGCGCAGTTCCGCGAGCTTTTTCAACCGAGGAAATTTGCGCCAGTTGCGGACAGCAAGTCAGTCTTAGTGGCGATTTCAGGCATCACAAAGATGATGCCAGCGTGAAAATTGAGGGCGTGGCCGGCAATCCCACCGTTTTTCGCGAAGACGTCAGCGGAACCAACTTTACCGTCACGATTGCTCATTTGCCGGCAGGTAAATACACCATCATTCTCGGCGAGGTGGACACGGTCGCAAGCGCGCCGGGCGAACGCATGTTTGATGTGACTTCCGGCTCAGTTGCCCTGGCGACGAACGTCGACATCGTCGCTACTGCTGGCGGCCCGCGCAAGGTGTGTTTCATCAATGGCACCGTCGAGCATGAGGATGACTCGCTGAACGGACCGCTGACGATTTTATTTTCCGCACGCAACGGAATGGCGAAGTTCAATACGCTCGAAGTCAAAAATGCCTCGGATGCATCCGTCGTCTCGTTCAGCGCTTCGGAACTGGCCGAGCCCTTTTCGGCGGCGGCCACGCACGTCCCTGAAATTAGCGGACCGGTCATCTGGCGGGATTCGTCGCAACCCTTGTTGGCGCGCGAGCAGGATTTGGTGCGCCGCATGTCGTTGGCGGAGAAAGTCTCGCAATTGCAAAACGGCTCACCGGCCATTTCCCGGCTTGGCCTGCCCGCTTACAATTATTGGAGCGAAGCGTTGCATGGTGTCGCCGCCAATGGCGTGGCGACAGTTTTTCCGCAAGCCATCGGCATGGCGGCCACCTGGGATTCCCAATTGATTCATCAGGAAGCGGGCGTCATCGGTATTGAAGGCCGCGCGAAATATAATGATTTTGCTGCCAAGCATAACGGCGATTCAAAAATATTTTCCGGCCTGACGTTCTGGTCTCCCAACATCAACATTTTCCGCGATCCGCGTTGGGGACGCGGGCAGGAGACTTACGGCGAGGATCCATTTCTGTCCGGAACGCTGGGCGTGGCCTTCATCACCGGGTTGCAGGGCGACAATCCGCGATGTATGACCGCGATGGCGTGCGCCAAACATTTTGCCGTGCATAGCGGCCCGGAACCGGAACGTCATCGTTTCGATGCCACGCCGCCCGAGCGGGATTTGTTCGAGACTTACCTGCCTCAATTTGAAATGGCGGTGCGTGAAGGACACGTCGGCGGCGTCATGGGTGCGTATAATTCCATCGATGGCGTTCCGGCCTGCGCGAATTCGTTTTTGCTCACCGACCTGTTGCGCAAGCAATGGGGATTCGATGGCTACGTGGTTTCCGATTGCGATGCGATTCATAATATCTGGAACAAACCCGATCATCACTACGTGGACACGCCGGAGGAAGCCGCGGCGGATGCGGTCAAGGCCGGTTGCAATTTATGTTGCGGGCGCGATTACAACGCCCTGGTTCGTGCGGTGCAAAAGGGATTGATCAGCGAGCCGGAAATTGACAAGGCGCTGTGTTACACGCTCGGCACGCGATTCCGATTGGGGCTGTTCGATCCGCCGGAGCAGGTTCCTTTTTCGAAAATCGGCATTGAGCAAAATGACACGCCGGAACATGAAGCGCTCGCGCTGAAGGTGGCCGAGGAGGCCATCGTGCTGCTGAAGAATGACGGCCTGCTGCCGTTGAATCGCGCGAAGATCAAACGCATCGCGATCATCGGCACCAACGCCGTAAACGCAAGCATGCTCGAAGGCAATTACAACGGCCGAGCCTCCCGCCCGGTGACGATTTTGGACGGTATTAAAAAAGTTGCGGGACCCGGCATCGAAGTGACTTACGCTTCCGGCGGCCCGCTTGCGCTGCTGAAGGACGGATCGAACAAACCCGGCCAGGAGGAAATCGCGAAGGCAGTCGCCGCGGCGAAAGCCGCCGACGTGGTCATTTATGTGGGCGGCATCACCGCGCGATTTGAAGGTGAAGAAATGCGGCGAGCCAATGATTTCGCTGGCTTCGTTGGCGGCGACCGGACGCGCATTGAATTGCCCGAGGTCCAGACGGAACTTATCAAGGCTTTGGCCGCGACGCGCAAGCCTGTGGTGGTGGTGAATTGCAGCGGCAGCGCCATGGCCATGCCTTGGGAAGTAGACCATGTGTCTGCGATTCTTCAGGCCTGGTATCCGGGAGAGCAGGGCGGCAAGGCTGTTGGCGAAATTCTTTTTGGCGACGTGAATCCCAGCGGTCATTTGCCGCTCACCTTCTACGCCTCCACAGCCGACCTGCCGGATTTCAGGGATTACTCGATGAGCAATCGCACGTATCGTTATTTCACCGGCAAACCCGAGTTTGCTTTCGGCCACGGCTTGAGCTATACGAAATTCAAATTTTCAAGCGGCAAGCTGACGTCGGAAAAAATTCCGGCGGACGGCAATGTGCAATTGTCCTTTAGCGTCAAGAACTCCGGCGGGCGCGACGGCGATATCGTGGGACAGATTTATTTTCAGCACCTGCAATCCAAAGTTTCCCAACCGAAGCTCGCGTTATGCGGTTTCACCCGGGTGCATCTGAAACGCGGTGAATCCAAAACCGTGACGGTTGAAGTTCCCGCGAGGCGGTTGCGTTATTGGGACACACAGAAAAAACAATACGTCGTCGAGCCCGGAAAATACGAATTTCTCATCGGCGCTGCCTCGGACGACATCCGGTTGAAAGTGGGAGGGACGATCACGGAGTAAATCCGTGCCCCGCGCCTAAGCGTTCCGCTGAGATAGCGGCGGCGCAAAACGGGCCGCGTTGCCGGCAAAAATTCTTACGAGTTTAGCGATTGTAGGAAAACTGGTTTTGATTGAATTGGAGGACTCCGTTTTGCTGCAATCTGGTAAAGCGGTCCGCGCCTAGATAATTCTGGAGCGACTGCTGAGTTTGCTGGGCGAATTGTTGCAGATTCTTGTTGATTGCATTCCAGTCCACAGTTTGGCCCTGTGCCTCCAGCGCGCGCGCCTGGCTTTGATAATCGGAAACGCTTTTTTGGTAATACTGCATCGTGCCGTAAATCGAATCGATGCTGTTGTCATCAAGCCCCCAGATAGTTTCATATTTTTTCATCTTCGTGTAGCCGGGGTCCTCCTCCTTTTGGAGAGCGCTGAAAACATTGGTGCCCAGCACGCGCTGGTATTCTGCGTCGCGCGCGTCGTCCAACGCTTTGATTTGGCTTTCGTAAGCGGCGGACGATTGGTTGTCCTGAAACTGCTTGTCGAGGGCGGCGCGTTGGTCGTTCCATTGCTGTTGCGTTTGCAGCAGTTGCTGAAATTGTGCATCCGTCGGTTCGGCTTTCGCGAAATCCTGGCGCAGGCCGGCGGCGGCGCTGTCCGGATCCGTCTGCTGGGATTTGGCGTAACGCTCGTCGCCTAAAAGCGATTTCATTTGCTGGGTGAACTCCGCGTATGCCTTGTCGTGGGCATCGGCCACGTCCGCGTCATCCATCTCTCCGCGTGACTTCGCCTGCCGCAATTCCAATTCGCGTTGCTGCAATTTTTTCCACGCGTCATAAGCCGTGGCGGTTTCCGCGGCGGTCAATTGAACTTTACCCTGGTCGGTTTCGCGCAGCATGTTCTCGTGGTCCCATTGTTTGAAACCTTCTTCGCCCAAAGCCGCGCGCATGTCCGCATCGTGGCTCGCATCGATATCAAGTTGCAACGCGGCCATGGTGTCGGGATCTCCGTGGCATTTCAGCGTGAGTTCCGCCGCGTGCTTGGTCCAATTCGCATCGAGATCCGCCTGGACGATGCGCGCCAGGATTTTGTTGGGAACGCCCATCGCGCGCAGTTCATCGATGAGCCACCGCCTTTGTTCTGCGGGAGAGGCGCTCTCCGCGAAATGAGGAGACCTCGCTTGTCCGAGCGCCTGGGGCGCGGATGAACTTTCCGTGCCGTCGGTGGCTGTGGGCGGCGCGGGCGCCGGTTGTGGCTTATGCAGAGCCAAAACCAAGGCGGAGGCGGCGAGAATGACATTTAACGCAAGAGATGCTCGATATCGAAAGTTACTCATAAGCCGATAACAGGTTTGGTTGGAAATTTTTTAGCTCGGGCCGCTGTGAAGTGGTTGCACCTGGTTGAATTGAAAGACGCGGTTGCGCTGCAATTTATTGAAACTATCCGGGCCGAGATAATTTTGCAGGGCCTGCTGGGTCTGGTCGTTGATTTGTTGCAGACGGCTCTTGATTGTGTCCAGATCCACGCCCTGGCCCTGGATTTGGAGTGCGAGCAACTGCGCCTGATATTGCTGCAAACTTCTCTCGTAATTCTTCAGCGTGTCATAGACATAATTTATTTTGCCGTCATCGAGCCCCCAAAGGTCTTCGTATTTTTTCATTTGAACATAGTTGGGATCCTGCTGCTCCTGGAGACTGTAGAAAGCGTTACTGCCGAGCACGCGCTCGTACGCCTGGTCACGCGCATCGTTCAGCGCCTTGAGTTGCGCCTGGTAATCCTGCGATGACGGATCGCCCTGGAACTGGTGGTCGAGTTCCAGGCGGGAATTATTCAAATCCTGTTCGGCTTGGAACAATTGTTGGAATTGGGTATCGCTGGGATTCACCTTTGCCAGTTGAGCCTTCAAATTGCCGGCGACAAAATCATCGTCCAATTG
>DASZPR010000685.1:0-3728 GCA_035550235.1 Verrucomicrobiia bacterium
TGCCTGGATCTCTGCGATGGTGGTTCTGCCGGGCACGATCTTGAATTCATAAGCGCCGGTCGCGCTCGCGCTGTCCAGGAGAGCAATCGCATGCACGCGAGAGCTGCCTGGAGAAGGTTTGGCGATCCACCAGTCAGTGAAGAGCGGAAATTCCTCCGGGCGATCCGGCTCCCCGCAATCCAGCGCCAGCCCGCGTGCGTATTGACCGTAACGCTGGCCTTTTCCCAACAGGCGAAAATACGTCCCACCCAGGAAGGCGCCCAGTTCATCCCATTTTGCCGGGGTGTTCAATTGATGCAGAATGCGAAAGCCCGCGTAACCGGTGTCCGCCGGCAGTTGCGGCAGCCGAAGCTGGCCATAGCGGAAGAAGTCCTGGACGAAACGGATGGGCTGGACGTAACCGGCGCTGAATTCGCTCAGATGGACCGGATCCTGATAGACATCCCCGGGATGAAAAAACTCAAGCCGGAACGGCAAGCCGTCCGCGGCCCATAGCGCGCGTTCGTGTCGAAAATGTATCTGTTGGTATTGCGCCTCGTTCAGCCGATCGCGCCGGAGACATTCAGGCACGTTCCGATCCGGCGGGATGAACGGCTCGCGCGCTCTCGCTTCGGCCCGTCGAACCACATAGGAGAAATCGACATTTGCGGAAATGATCTGCGCCGCGCTATCGATGGTTCCACACCAGAACACGCTCGCTGCCACCCCAACCACGGCCACCAGGAGCCCGGTTGAGTTTCGATGGTTCAGTTCCTGCATGCACGATTTTGCGGCACGCTAGCTCCGAAACATTAACCCGTGATGAAGTGAACATTAAAAAATTGCGCGGAGCGTACCCATCGGGTTACCGCGACGCCATCGCTGAGGCCCAAAGCGCCGCGCTGCGGGAAGGATGAATCGATTGGATCCCGGGGTGCTTACAAGAGCTGCACTCGATAAAACTCTTTCCCGGAATTGGCGCCGTTGCTGACGGTGAATTGCGCCGGACCGGTGCTGACCGCTGCGAAATCCGCAACGCCCGGGACACTTTGCCAATCGGGATTGGCCAGGCTGTCCGTTTGTTCCAGGTGATAGGTTTTGCCGCTGACGGCATCGAAGCCGATGACGATGTTGTTGCCATTGCGCACGACGCTCAATCTTCGCAAAACCGGCGTTAACAAAACCGCGTGAGTGCTTCCGCCGATCTCGCCGACGGCAGCAATTTGTCCCGAGTCATTGATGACCCGCCCCGGCACACGGCTTCCGTTCTCGATCAATCGGATGTTGGTGAAGCCGGAGCCCGGCAGGACCAATCCGTTCAGGTCCTGCATGACGCCGTTTTTGTAGATGAAGGCGTGATAGACGCTGTTGTTATTGGTGGCGGGGTAGGAATTGCCGACAATTTCGCCCTGGCTGTTGATGGCGTAAGCGTGACTGTTGAGCCCGCCCAAAGAGCCCAGGTCAATGTTGTTGCTTCCCGTGCCGCTGAAAAGCGTGGCGTGGAAAGAGGCGTTCCCGGTGATGAGCGAGGTGCCGACGACTTGCCCTGCATCATTCATGCCGTAGGCCAGGCTGGCGGCTCCGCCGAGGGTCCCCAGGTCGACGCTGCTCCCGCCCGAACCACTGAAAAGAGTCGCGTGCCTGGCTCCGTCGGTGCGATCGACATATCCCGCGCTTTGCCCGGAAGCGTTGACGGAATAGGCAATACCACTCACACCTCCGCCGATCCCGGGTAGCGCGACATTGTTGGCCCCCGTGCCGCTAAAACGACAAGGCTCGACGGTGAAGAAGCAATCGTCCGCAAAGCCGACCACCGTTCCGGCATTATTGATTGCGTAGGCAGTTCCCGCCGTCGCTCCGCAATCGCTAAGGTCGCCCAGGTTAAAGTTGCCCGAAGCTTGATAGAGAATGGCTTCGATGCGTCCACCCACAGAAGGTGTCGCGCCGCCGACGATTTGGCCGGAATCGTTGATACCGGTCGCTTCGCCGATAGTGGTATCCCCGCCCCGAACGTCGAGATCGATGTTATTGGAGCCAGTGCCGCTGAAGAGCACCGCATGGGATACTGAATTATTGGTGTCCGAAAATCCCACGACCTGACCTAAATTGTTCAGCGCATACGCCTGGCTGGTGTTGCCGCCGAGCGTGCCCAGGTCCTTGACGTAGTAAGAGTCCGCGCGGGTCAATGAAACCGCGCTGAATAAGAGCAGCCCGCAACAAACTGCCCGGTTGAAATAGTGCCTGTCCATAGAACGCAATTCTAAATTTTATGAATCGGGGAACGATTCAGAGCATATCTCGCCGAATCGATTAAGGCAACGTACCGATTGTTAAAATCAGATTCAGCCAGACCTTAAGTGTCTGGATGACAAGGCATGTTCACGAATGGGAGTGCGTTCTTTCGCTTGAGGTTCTGAGATGGCAAAGGTTCGGTTTTAATCGGATTTTTCCAGGGCTGACGCACCTAAAATTCTGTGATTTGTAATATTTACCCGTGCCCTCAGGGATTTTTGGATCGATATTAAATTGCTTCTGAATAAAATTTCAACTCCCCCATTTGAATCTGCCGCAAATGGGGGAGTTGTGATTTGATCTGTCTTGAAATAATGACAATAGTGACAATCTCCTCCTCCACGTGGTAAATTCCCCGTGCCAATATCTTTGGCCTCTCCTCCCTATTCGCCCACATCCGACCCATTCAACTAAATCGATTCAAATGTTTCTGTCGGAATTCTGCCAAATTATATGCGTCAGCCCTGGGATTTTTCCTTTGCGCCCGGGTTCGATCTCTTCGATGATTTCAATCCGCATGAAAACCCCGCACCTTCGCGTTCTTTTCACCGCAATAATCGTCATTGCCCTGGCTCCCACAGTCAAAGCCAAGTCGCTGGAATTTCCCGAAGTCAAAGATTTGCCGGTGCAAACCAACCTGCCCGACGTCATGACCATGGTCGACGGCACCAAAGTCAAGACGCCCGAACAGTGGCAGCGCCGTCGCGAGGAGATGAAGGAAATCCTCGAGCACTACGAACTCGGCCACGCGCCGCCGCCGCCGGGCAACGTCCGCGGAAAAGACCTCAAATCGCGCGCTGTGCTGGATGGCGCGGCCAATTTCCGCCTCGTGCATTTGGAATTCGGGCCGAAGCAAAGCCTCGGTTTTGACATCGCCATTTTCACGCCCACCGGCAGTGGGCCGTTTCCCACCATCATCAATCCGTCATTTTTTATGACGCCGGGTGCCGGCTCAACGAATGCTGCTCCGGCACGAGCTGAAATTTCGACGAATGCCGCCTCCACGGTCGCTCGCGTGCGGTTTAATTTTAACGGGCCCGTTGATCCCGAACGCGCCGCGCAGGGATTCTCGAATCAACTCGCCCGCGGTTACGCCATCGTGACTTACCGTTACACGCAATGCGGGGAGGACAACCCGAATTTCCGCACCAATTCCTTTTATCCCGCGTATCCCGATTACGACTGGGGCGTGTTGATGGGCTGGGCCTGGGGCCTGTCGCGCGTGGTGGACTATGTCGAAACGCAACCATTCGCGGACAAAAAGAAATTGATCGCACTCGGCCATTCGCGCCTGGGGAAACTGACGATGGTCGCCACCGCCTTTGACGATCGCATTTCGCTGGGTGCGCCGGCAGGTTCCAGCGGCGCCGGCACCGGCGCGTATCGTTTTTGCGGACCCGGCCGCGGGGGCAAGGAAGGCGTCGAAGATATGACGCGGAAATTCGGTTATTATTTTG
>DASZPR010000686.1:0-5162 GCA_035550235.1 Verrucomicrobiia bacterium
TCCCCGTCCCCGTCATCGAATTCAAGACCACCGACACAATGCTAATAATCAGCGCGCCCAAAAACGCCGACCCAAACGTATCCACCGAAAAATATGGGTTCAGCAAAAAGCCGACAAAATAAAGCAACAGCGCATTGATCACGAACATGAACAACCCCAGCGTCAACACCAGCAACGGCAGCGCGAGCAACATGATGATCGGCTTCAGGATCGAATTCAGAATCCCCAGCAACAACGACGCCGCCAGCAGATACACCGGCTTTTGGTAATGAATGTGGTTGTGCATGATCAACCCCGCCAGTCCCACGGCCAGCGTATTGATCGCCCAACTCTGCAGAAATTTTTTCAGCTTCGGCGACATCAACTCAAGCAGAAAAGATGAAACACGCCCCGCCCAATTACAAGTGACAAAGAATTGGCGACCTCTCGTAGCCACCGACGTAAGGAGGCGGATTTCCAACACTTGCGCGCAACGCTCCAAATGTCGTGGTTAAAATGACGCCGCCAGCACGGATTCCAGCACCGCAGGCGCGGCATCTTTGTAGAACAACACTCGAAGAAATACCCACGCCCCGTCAGGGCGACATATTCTGGTGCAACCGTTCGCTTAGCCCGCCGTCGCCATCAAAAAAACACTGTCTTTATCCGCCACCAACGAAACACCGGAAACTTCCGCCGGAACCAGGGCAAATCCTCCCGGCGTGAGAGAAACTTGAGCTCCATCAAAATGAACTTTGCCCTTAACCACCGCCACAATATGCGGCCTGCCTGATTCCATCACAAACCCAACCGCCGAATTAGCCCGAAACTCACTAATTTCAAAAAGTGGATCGCTGACCAAAGTCCGTTGCGGCAAACCGCCCCTCACAACTAACGACCCCGAAACCAACCCCGGCTCAAAATCCTCAAAATCAATACTCGCCAGCGACTCCGCCACATGCAACTCCCTCGGCTTCTTATCGAGCCCCACGCGATTCCAATCAAACACCCGGTACGTCGTATCCGAATTCTGCTGAATCTCAAAAATCACCAACCCCGCACCAATTGCATGCACACGACCACTCGGCAAAAACATCGTGTCCCCCGCCTTCACCGGCACGCGATGAAAACACTCCGCCACCGCGCCCGTTCTGATTTTCTGCTGAAACTCCGCGCGCGTCACACCATTCTTCAACCCCACATACAACTCCGCCCCCGGCGCCGCATCCGCGATATACCACGCCTCCGTCTTCGGCTCGCCCTTCAACTCCGCCGCCTTCGCCGCCGGCGGATGCACCTGCAACGACAGCTTCTCCTGCGCATCCAAAATTTTTATCAACAACGGAAACCGCCCGTTGGCCGACTTCGCATTGCCCAGCAACTCGCGCTCGTGATGTTCCATCAACCACCGCAGGTCCTTTCCCGCCAGCGGCCCATTGGCAATCACACTCGCATCGCCCGGCCGATCACTGATCTCCCACGACTCCCCAATCGGCACATCTGCCGGAAGTTTTTTCCCGTAAAGCTTCTCAATCGCCCGCCCGCCCCAAATGCGTTCCTTGAAAATCGGGTGAAAGATGAGTGGATATAGAGTTGTCATTTACGATTTCCAATATTTTCCAAAATAAATTTCCAAAGAGAAGCCCACAAAGAGTCTTTTCGTTCGCCGCGCCACCGATCAATTCTAAATCCGAACGTATGAATTCGCCTCCCTCTCCGCCACGAAGTGGGGGAGAGGGACGGGGTGAGGTGGTGCTCAGGGTACAAGGGGAAATCTATCTGGTTTCTATCCAAAAATTATTTTTTGGAAACTCTGGAATTGATGGTTCCGATAACCGACGCGCTGAATATAAATCACGCCGACGCCGGCCCCGCCTGCGGCACCTCCGATTCGGCCGATTCCACCTTCTCCTCAAAATGCCCGAACGCGCGGAACTTCCCATAACGCCCCTTCAACCGCTCCTCCGCCGACATCTTGACGAGTTCATCCAAATGCTTCAGCAGATGCTCCTTCAAACTCGCCGCCGTTTTCTCCGCATCCGTATGCGCGCCACCTAATGGCTCCGGCACAATCTCATCCACCAGCTTCAATTCCAAAAGGTCCTTCGCCGAAATCTTCAACGCCTGCGCCGCCTTGCCCGCCGCCGAACGGTCCTTCCACAAAATCGCCGCGCAGCCCTCAGGACTGATCACCGAATAATACGCGTTCTCCAAAATCAAAACGCGGTCCGCCACCCCAATGCCCAGCGCGCCGCCGGATCCACCCTCACCGATCACCGCCGCCACAATCGGCACCTGCAACAACATCATCTCGCGCAAATTCACCGCGATCGCCTCCGCGATATGCCGCTCCTCCGCCCCAATCCCGGGATACGCCCCCGCCGTGTCAATCAAAGTCACAATCGGCAGGCCAAACTTGTCCGCCATCTTCATCAAACGCATCGCCTTGCGATAACCCTCCGGATGCGCCGACCCGAAATTGCGCATAATATTTTCCTTCGTATCGCGCCCCTTCTGCGTGCCAATCACCATCACCCGATGCTCACCGATTTTGGCAAAACCGCCCACCATCGCGCGATCCTCCGCGTAAAGACGGTCGCCATGCAGTTCCGCAAAATCCTCAAACGCCAGCCGCACATAATCCAGCGTGAACGGCCGCTTCGGATGCCGCGCAATCTTCACGCGATCCCACGCCGACGCATTCAGGTAAATTTCCTTCCGCTTCTCCTCGATCTTCTTTTCGATCAACGCCACCTCCTCGTCGAAGCTGATATCCATGGAATGCGTCTCCGGATGTTTCTTCAACTCCGCGAGTTTATTCTGCAATTCCACAATCGGCTTTTCGAAGTCGAGTTGGTTTCTCATGAGTCGCGAAGGTAGCCGTTTTTGACGTTTCTCGCAATGCGAATCCTCCTGTACCCAATGTAGGACCCGCGTCCCGCGGGTCCTTTTCGGCGTCCCGCCGAAAAGCCTTATAACACCCCTCCATTTTAATTTGTTTTGGCCTTCAAAGTTCAGCGTTCGATGTTGGATGTTCGATGTTGGATGTTACTTCCCACCACCCCCTGTACGCCCAAAGAGCCGGACGTTTAAGTCCGGCTCTTAGTGGTGATGAGGTTTATACGCCTTCACCCAGGCGCTCAGAAGGGTAATGCGGCCAACTATTGGTCGCTGTTCGAACCGCACTACAAGCAAAACCTCTCTGCTAACCCTAAACGAACAGCGAAATCTTTCATTCTATACATCAGATGCTTCACACCTGAACTTTGTTCAAATTATTTTTCCACTCCGTAAAATTTATTTCTCAAAGAACTTCTGAATCTGCCAACGACTCACCGTTCGCACGGAAAAGAGCTCGCGTCAAGGGAGGCGAATAAAATCTTTGAGAATTAAATCGAAAAAAAATCTGAAACTTTTTGCTAATTCCGGTTTTAAATCCTTCATCCTTTCTACCCTCACGGAATCACTCAGGTCATCAACCCAGTCGCCGATTCCCCTTCGGCGTATTAAGGTGAATGACATGCGTGCGATCTGGAAAGGTTCCATCAGTTTCAGTCTCATCAACATTCCCATAGCCCTGTACCCGGCCACTCGCCGCGAGGAATTAAAATTCCGCCTCCTGCGCTCCAGCGACCTCAGCCCCGTGAATTACAAACGCGTCGCCGAAGCCGACGGCAAGGAAGTGCCCTGGGAACAAATCGTCAAAGGCTACGAATACGAAAAAGGCAAATTTGTCGTGCTGAAGGACGAAGATTTCAAGCGCGCCGATATCGAAGCCACTCAAAGCGTCGAGATCCTCGACTTCGTCGAACTCGAAGAAATCGACCCCATCTTTTTCGACCGGCCCTACTATCTCGAACCCGAAAAACGCGGCGAAAAAGCCTACGGCCTCTTGCGCGAAGCCCTAAAACAAAGCGGCAAAGTCGGTATCGCCAAAGTCGTCATCAAAACCCGCCAGCACCTCGCTTCCGTGAAACCCGAAAAAAACCTCCTCGTTCTCGAACTCATGCACTTCGCCGAGGAAATCATCGACACCACCGAACTGAAAATTCCCAGCGACCCCCGCATCGGCGCCAAGGAACTCGCGATGGCCAAAGATCTCATCGACAAAATGTCCGGCCAATGGAATCCCGAAAAATACCAGGATGAATACCGCCACGCACTCCTCGACATCATCAACAAGAAAGTCGAAAGCGGCGGCAAAGAGGTCCCCGCGCGCGGCACCGCGAAGAAACCCACCAACGTCGTCGACCTCGTCTCCGTTCTACAAGAAAGCCTCGCCGCCGCCGAAAAAGGAAAAGTCTCCAAACGCAAACCCACTTCGCACAAACGCAAACTTAAGAAAGCCGCTTAATCGTAGGACAGGCATCTTGCCTGTCTCCATATAAAAAAGCCACCGCCGACCCCAACGCTGGATTGAGTCATTGATCAATTTGAAATCAGAATGCGCGATAAAGTTTCCCCCTCTCCCCGGGGGAGAGGGCCGGGGTGAGGGCGAGCGTAAATATTATCAACCCGCCGCCCCCCACCCCCATGAGCCTTAAACAATATCAAGCCAAACGCAACTTCCGCCGCACCGCCGAACCCGCCGGTCGCTCTCAAAAAATGGTGGCCGGCCGCCAGGCCTTCGTCGTCCAAAAACACGACGCCACCCGCCTCCACTACGATTTCCGCCTGGAGATGGACGGCGTCCTGAAATCCTGGGCCGTCCCCAAAGGATTCCCCACCACCCACGGCGACCGCCGCCTCGCCGTCGAAGTCGAGGACCATCCCCTCGACTACGCCCAATTCGAAGGCACCATCCCCGCCGGCAACTACGGCGCCGGCACCGTCATGGTGTGGGATCTCGGCTCCTACGAAGTCTCCGGCGAAGACCCCTTGCGCGCGCTCAAGAGCGGCAAGCTGCATCTGACCTTGCACGGGAAAAAATTAAAAGGCGAATGGACCCTCGTCCGCATGCGCCCCCGCGAACACGACGACAAACCGCAATGGCTCCTCCTCAAAAGCGGCGAAGACCTCCCGCCAATCTCCGCCCGCGCCGACGACCAATCCGTCCTCACGCGCCGCTCGATGGAAAAAATCGCCACCGACAACGACGCCCAATGGCAAAGCAACCGCACTTCGCAAAGTGCCGCCGGCGTCCCGCCGGCGGAACGCAGAGCTCCCGCTCGGCCAGATCACAA
>DASZPR010000687.1:0-6608 GCA_035550235.1 Verrucomicrobiia bacterium
ACCCCGTCCCATCACTCGCCACAATCGGCATTACCGGCACGCCCAGCAGTTCAGAAAGTTTCTTTTCATCGATGTGATGCCCGTTGGCCTCCGCCACATCGACCATATTCAACGCAATAATCGTCGGATGCCCCAGTTCAACGACCTGCGTCGCGTAATAAAGATTACGCTGCAAATTCGACGCATCGACAACCACCACAATCAAATCCGGCGGCGGCAATTCAGGCAATCGATGCAGCAGCACGTCACGCGAAATCTGTTCATCGAGGGAATTCGGGCTGAGGCTGTAGGTTCCGGGCAGGTCGAGCACCTGGATATTCGTGCCGGGCGGCACGCCGAGCATCTTGCCTTCCTTGCGCTCCACCGTCACACCCGCGTAATTGCCCACCTTCGCGCGCAAGCCAGTCAGCGCGTTGAATAACGTCGTCTTGCCGCAATTCGGATTGCCCGTCAGCACCACGTAGGACGCGGTGGTGGATTTTGCGACGGTTTTTGGTTGTTCAGTGGCGGCCACAGATTTATTTCTCCGAAGAATCCCTCGGAAGTGCCTCAAGATGCATGAGATTCATGGATTTGAATCTGCCGGAAATTGCGAAAAACTATCCCGAGCTTGCACAGTTGCTAGTTTCCGTTAGGCCGGATTCACCAGGATTTGCTCCGCCTCACTTTTCCGCAGGGTAAGATTGTAACCGCGAACCTTGATTTCCACCGGGTCGCCCATCGGCGCAAAACGAACCAATTCCACCTTCGTGCCCACCAGCAATCCCATTTCCATGAGCCGCGCGCGGCTGGCGGGAGCGACATTGATTTGCGCCACGGTCGCAGTGGCGCCCATGGGGACTAACGTGAGTGGTTGAGGTGCTGGCATAAACTGACGCTCGATAAAGTTCGCGGCATTCTTAGTTCCCGGACGCCAACAAAGTTTCTCGCTCTCCCCAGCTCACGCCGCCTTCACTTTGGTGCGCAACGGTTCGACCAAAATCGTATCCGCCAGCGCCTCACTAATGCCCAGGCGCGCATTGCAAACCTGGCAAATCAAATTCGATTGGCGGCTCAGAAGTTTCACAATCTGTTTCTCGCCAAAACCCATTTCACGCAGCCGATCGCGGACCTCCGGCGAAGCGTCCAGTTGCTTGATGCAAACCACCGTGCCGGCCTTCACACGGCTGAGCGGGCAGACGGTCTCCCCGGCGCATTCGCCGTCGACCACCACGCAGGATTGCGGTTTCTTCTGTTTGCTCACTGCCGGCCAAAATAGGGCAATTGGCAGGTTGTTGCAAGGTTAAGAGTTTGTGAGTTTAGGAGTTAATGAGTTGGAAACCGGTCATCCTTGCCCGGCGGAACTCCTCAACTCTTTAACTCTTTAACTCTTTAACTCTCAAACTGAGTTCAATACTCTGCCGCCCGATGTATCGCGATAAAAAAGTGGTGGTGGTCATGCCCGCCTATAATGCCGCGAAGACCTTGCCGCAAACCTACGCGGAAGTTCTCGATCAGGGCATCGTGGATAAAATCATCCTGGTGGATGATCGCAGTCGCGACAACACCGTGGAAGTCGCCCGCAATCTCCCGGGCGTGGAAGTGCATCAGCACGAAAAAAACACCGGTTACGGCGGCAATCAAAAAACCTGTTACCGGCTGGCGCTTGCAGCGGGCGCGGACATCATCATCATGATCCACCCGGATTATCAATACACGCCGAAGCTGATTCCCGCGATGGCCTCAATGATCGCCAACGGCCTGCATCCCTGCGTGCTCGGCAGCCGCATCCTCGGCGGATATTCGCTCAAAGGCGGCATGCCCGTCTGGAAATATGTCGCCAACCGTTTTCTCACTGCGGCGGAAAATATCCTGCTCGGCGCAAAATTATCCGAGTATCACACCGGTTACCGTGCGTTCTCCCGTGAGCTTTTGGAAAAGGTGGCGCTGACAAATAACTCCGACGATTTCGTGTTCGACAACCAGATGCTCGCGCAAATTTTCTGGTACGGCTTCACGATTGGAGAAGTAAGCTGCCCGACGAAGTATTTCAAGGAAGCGTCCTCGATCAACCTCCAACGCAGTATCAAGTACGGTTTCGGCTGTTTGGGAACGGCCCTGGCTTTCCGGCTGGCGAAGATGGGAATAGTGAAGTCGAAACTATTCCCGCGTTCTGATTCGTAGGAGCCGACGTGAGGAGGCTCTAAAATTTACGATTAACGATCTACGATTTACGAGCGCGCCTTTTTATATGGCGCGTCAGTCGTAAATCGTAGATCGAAGATGAATTATTTGGCCGCGCCAATCGCGTTCAGGCGGGCGGAAAGACGGGACTTTTTGCGCGAGGCCATCGATTTGTGGATGACACCCGACTTCGCGGCTTTGTCAAAAGCGGAACTCACCGCGCGCAACGAGGCGGTCGCGTCTTCTTTCTTTCCAGAAGCGAGCAGGGCCACGTATTTCTTTTCCAACTGATGCAAGCTGGATTTGATGCTGCGATTGTGAAGGCGCTTGCGCGCGCTGTTTCTCATCCGTCGTTCGGCTGATTTCGTATTCGGCATAAAAGCAATATTCTGTCTAATCTCGTTATTAGAGCGCGCCACGGTAGCCGAACAGCGGCAATTGTCAACGGCGAACCTTGTCGTTGGCAGGGCGGGAGGCACCCGTCAAAAACAGACGAATCCGGGACGTGTGTGAGCCCCGAATAATCTTTCGGAAGTGCTTTCTTCCGTCCCCGTTGACAGCCTGTGGGACCAGCGTTAAAATCTCGAATTCCTGAATTTTCCTGCCTGGCCAAAAAGTGAAATTGCGCCCGGAACTGGGGGGAAATCGCGCCGTCGAACCAATTTACCTGACATGGGCACAAATCCTTGGGAGCCACCGGCAAGTGTTTAATAACAAAAGGATCATGAAAAAGACAAAACCGTTTTCATTATTGGCTGCCACATTATCATTGGCGGTCATGGGATGGGTTCAATCCGTGCAGGCGCAATTTAATTATTCTGACAATGGGGACGGCACTTGCACGATTATTGGATACAGTGGCGCTGGCGGGGCAATCGTCATTCCGGACAACATCAACGGTCTGACACCTATCAGTATCGCGAATTCCGCATTTCAAAATAATCATAATATAACCAGCGTCACGATTGCCGACACCATTGGCAGCATTGGAAATAATGCGTTTCTAAGTTGCACGGGCCTGACCAGCGTCACGATTCCCACCAGCGTCACCACCATTGGAAGTGAGGCATTTGAACTTTGCACCAGCCTGGGCAACATCACGCTTCCTGACAGCGTCACCAGCCTCGGAAGTCAGGCGTTCGGAGAATGCTCCGGCCTGACCAACGTCACGCTTCCCAATAACCTGACCAGCCTCGCCAGCACTTTGTTTGGGTATTGCACGGGCCTGCGCAACATTACGATCCCCAACAGTGTGACCAGCATTGAAAACGCCGCGTTTCAAAGCTGCAACAGCCTGACCAACGTCAACATACCCAGTGGCGTCACGAATATTGCCAGCGGTGCCTTTTATGACTGCGAAAGCCTGACCAGCATCGCCATTCCCAACGGCGTCCGCACCTTGTCCAACCAGGCATTTTCCGAATGCCACCATCTGGCCAGCATCACGATTCCCGCGAGCGTCACCAGCATCGGAATTGGGACATTTTACGATTGCCATTATTTGACCAACGCCGTGCTTCCCAATGGCCTGATCCGCATTGGTAGCCAGGCGTTTTACAGTTGCGGCAGCCTGACCAATATGATTATTCCGGACAGCGTTACGAGCGGCCTGGGCAGCGATGCGTTTTACGATTGCTTCGGGCTGACCAACGTCAGTATCGGCAGCAATGTCAGCTCCATCGAAGATTATGCCTTTTACAGTTGCTACAACCTGACCAATATCACGATTCCGAATAGTGTCACCAACATTGGAAACCATGCCTTTGATTCGTGCATTGGCCTGACCAATGCCAGCATCGGTCAGAGCGTCAAAAACATCGGCAGTTATGCCTTTTATCTGTGCTACAGTCTGCCCAAAGTCACGATTCCCAACAGTGTCACCAACATCGGCACTTACGCGTTTTACTATTGCCTCGATCTGGCCAGCGCCAACATCGGTGCCGGAGTCGCCAATATCGGCGACTATGCTTTCTATAAATGTCCCGCGTTGCACTCCCTTGATTTTCATGGAAATGCGCCCGTGGCCGATTCGACTATTTTTTACCTCGACTCGAATGTGACGTCTTTTTACCTGCCGGGTACAACCGGTTGGCTGGCGGATTTTGCCGGCATGCCAACGGTATTATGGAACCCGCAACAAACGGCTTTGAACCTGACGGGCGGACATTTATGGATTTACCATTGTGGGCCCTTCCGGCATCACCGTGGTAGTGGCGGCCTGCACCAACCTGGCCCATCCCGTCTGGGTGCCGGTGGCTACCAACGTTTTGGCTGGCGGCTCGTCTTCATTCAGTGACTCGCAATCGGGAAATTATCCCGCGCGTTTTTACAGCTTCCTCGCTCCTTAAATTCTTTGCCCATCGGGTAAAATGCGAACGGGTTGCGCCCCTTCCAAATCCCCAATTTCAAAACCGAATCGAAAACAAATTCAGCCCCTTGTGACTGCTGCCTTCAGGCTCCGAAGGTGTGTTCGGCTTCGCCACCACATTGTCCCAACTGGCCCCATACTCGGCCGGCGCGGCGGGATTAATCAACTGCAGCGGATTATCCGTCTTAACCAGCTGCACAAAAATGCCATCGTAGCTTATGCGCCCATTCCGGATTTCATTTGCTCTTTCGGGTTGAATCGTCAGCAGATTCCGATCGCGCCCCTGCAGCAACCCCCGCCGAATCTGCGATTCCATCGTGTCGTTTCCAACTGTGGTTTGGGAGTACGCAGTGACCGCAAAAAATAAGGCAACCCCCGCCAAAAGCATTTTCATAAACAACCTTTCTCTTGTCCTGTTCGTACCGTCGGTCCCGCCTCATGGGAAGTCAATTGGGGTATCGGCGCCGTACATCAGTCTCGCAAAATCCTGCTGACCTCGTCGTGGTCGCCGCACTACGTTACTTTTGAATTCCCATTCATTCCTTTACCCGATATAACTGCTTTATTGGCACCTGTAATGCTGATTTTCTAGGGTTTCGATGACCTGAACCTATGGATAAACCGCTCCGCATTTTGCATCTCGAGGACGATCCAGACTTCGTCGCCCTGGTGTCGGACATGCTTAAAGAGGAAGGACTTCCGGCGGAGATGACCTCCACCCAGAATTTCCAGAGCTTCATCTCGGCCCTGAACGACAACGCTTTCGACCTGATTCTCGCTGACTATTCGTTGCCCACCTGCAACGGGCTCCAGGCCCTGCACGCCGTCCGCGAACGCGACCCCAATACACCCTTCGTCCTCATTTCCGGCACCATCGGCGAACACGCCGCCATTGAATGCCTCCGCTGCGGCGCCACGGATTACGTTCTCAAGAACAAACTCGAGCGCCTCGCTCCCACCGTCCGCCGCGCCGTGAAGGAAGCTGAGGAACGCCAGCATCGCCGGCGCGCCGAGACCGAACTCATCAAGCGCGAAAAATATTTCCGCACGCTCACCGAGCATTCCCTCGATGTCCTCACCATTCTCGATGCCCAGGGAAATTTCCTCTACAACAGCCCCTCGCTCAAAACCGTTCTCGGCTACGATCCGAAAGACATGGCGGGCCAAAACGCTTTTGCTTACATCCACGAGGAAGACCTGCCGGCCACAATGGGAGCCTTTCAACGCGCCATCGACCATCCTGATCAGGTCATTATCCACGAATTCCGTTATCGCAAACAGGATGGCACCTACTGTTATTTGGAAGTCGTCGGCCAGAATCACCTCAACGACCCGGACATTTCCGGCGTGGTCATCAATACGCGCGACATCAGTGATCGCAAGCGCGCCGAAGCCGGTTTGCGCGAGGGCGAGAAACAGTACCGTCTGATTTTTGAAGGCAGCCCCACTCCCATGTGGGTGATGGATCTGGAAACCCAGAAATTTCTCGAGGTCAACGAAGCCGCCGTCCAGCAATACGGATACTCCCGCGAGGAATTCCTCGCGCGCTCCACTCGCGACATCCGTCCCGGCGGCGAAACAGAGCGCTATGTCAAATACGTCGAAAACGTCATCAAGAAGAATCCGGAAACTTCCGGTCGCGGCGGGTTGTGGCGGCATCAGAGAAAAAATGGCGAGAGTCTCGATGTCGAAATCAAATGGTCGAAGATCACCTTTCGCGCACGGCCCGCCGTGCTCATCATGGCGCACGACATCACCGAGCGCAAACGCGCCGCGGAGGCGTTGGAAAAAAGCGAGGCCAGTCTCGCCGCCGCCCAACGCATCGCCCATCTTGGCAGTTGGGAACTCGACCTCAAAAATCTCGACGACCTCAACTCGAACGAATTGCGCTGGTCGGACGAAACCTACCGCATCTTCGGATTGGAGCCGCGCCAGATTCCCGTCACGAACGATCTGTTCTTTCGCTCGGTCCACGCGGATGACCGCGCCCGGATCGCTACGGCCATCGTTAAGGCATTAAAGGAACGCGAGCCCTACGATCTCGAACACCGGATTATTCTTCCCGGCGGCGAGGAGC
>DASZPR010000688.1:0-2329 GCA_035550235.1 Verrucomicrobiia bacterium
ATTGCCAGCGCCCATAATGATACGTCGCCCACGCCCACGGCTCATCGCTCACCCAATACCACCCGTCCGGCGTCAATTCCCAATGCCCATTCGCATACGGCCGCCAACCCGTTTCAACTCGCGCTGGCCGCCAGCAACGCCCGTATGCACCCACCGTGATCCACTCCCCGTAGGGACTGAGCGGCTGCACAAAATCATCCGGCTGTTGAATCACCACCACCGCAGGCGGCGGCGTCTGGTCCACCACCACGGGTGCGGGCTCCGGCGGGGGCGCCTGCTGCACAATCACCGGCGCTGGCGGAGGTGGCGGCACATAGGCCCTCTGTGGTTCCGGCCGCTGCACCACATACGTCGTGCAACCCGTCAGGCTCGCCAGCAGCACCGTCACGATTCCCGCTTTGCCGAATCTGTAATTTGTTTTCATTGATGGTAAGACGTTCTTCAGAAGAATTAATTCACCCTAAAGGCTAATCCCCGCAACCTCAACGAAATACGTCGCAGATCCCGCTAACCACCTTAACAACCCCACCCAACCACCTTGTCTTCAATAAGTTTCGCGCCCGTCCTTCGTACCAAGATTACCCCATGCGAAATCGATTGCTTTTTTCCCAGAACCAGCGATGCTCTCGGGACTGGCATAAGTGCTTGTCCTTTCAAGTAGGGGCAATCTTCAAGTGAACGTTGTTCAGTGATGATTTTAAACCCGGCAGTCGGGAACCTTCAGAAAGCAAGAGATAGTCAGAATAGAAAACATCACATGAGCAGCAAATTATTTGTGGGAAATCTTTCCTTCAAAACCACTGAAAACGAATTGCAGGACGCGTTCGCCGCACACGGCACCGTTCTGGAAACCAACCTGATGATGGATCGCGCCACTGGCCGTCCTCGCGGTTTTGGTTTCGTCACCATGAGCTCCGCCGAAGAAGCCGAGAAAGCCATCCAGGCCCTCCACGGCGCTGACCTCGGCGGTCGCGCTCTCACTGTCAACGTCGCCCGTCCGCGTGAAGAACGCCCGTCCGGCGGTGGTGGCGGTGGCGGTCGTCGTGACTACGGCGGCGGCGGCGGTGGCGGTCGCGGCGGAGAACGTCGCGAACGTTATTAATTCATAACGTCATTTTCGTTCGGGGCCCGGAGTTTCCCCTTCGGGCCTCGATTTTTTTTCGTCAGCGTTTTATACTACTGTAGGCTGCGCCCCGTTCGCCGGTCGGTTGGGTGCCGCTTTCACTTCGGGCCGGATAAAGAAAGACATTAATGAGAGAAGAACATATCGAAGTCGAAGGCCGCATTGACACCGTACTACCCGGAACCATGTTTCGCGTGGAACTCGACAATAAACACATGGTCCTCGCCACCATCTGCGGCAAAATGCGCAAACGCTGGGTCCGCCTCACCGCCGGTGACCGCGTGAAAATGGAAATGTCCCCCTACGACCTCAACAAAGCCCGCATCACCTGGCGTTTGAAATAACCGGTGCTCGAAGCGCCGAATTCTATTCGGCCTGGCGCGAAAAATTCAACGGACACTTTCTCTGTTGAATTTTTCGCGCCTTTGCTTTTTCACCAGGAAGCGATAACACATATTAGAGCGGTTCCCTAATTCTTGTAGCCTGGACCCACGGCAAGGCGCGTCGCTCCGCGCGCTGTTGCGGAAAAGCCAGGACTCGCCCAACCCCTTCAGTTCTCCACGTTAACCCCTTGACCGCACCCTGCCCCTGCGCTCTCATTGTCGGAACCCATTATGAAAGTCGGCGTCGTCGGATGCGGATTTGTCGGCAGCAGCGCGGCCTTTGCCATGGTCCTGCGCGGCGTCGCGCACGAACTCGTGCTCATCGACGTCAACACCGCCCTCGCCAGCGCACAAGCCGAAGACATCCTCCACGCCGTCCCCTTCGGCACTCCGGCGCGAATCATCGCCGGCGATTTTCCCGCACTCAAGGGCTCTGAAGCCATTGTCCTCGCCTGCGGCGTGAACCAAAAACCCGGCGAAACCCGTCTGCAATTGCTCTCGCGCAACGCCGAGATCTTCCGCACCGTCATTCCCCAGGTCCTCGCCCACGCGCCCAACGCCATCCTCGTCGTCGCCTCGAACCCCGTCGATCTCATCACCGAAATCGTCACTCAAATTTCCAACCTGCCACCCGCTCGCGTCGTTGGCTCCGGTACCGTTTTAGACACCGCCCGTTTTCGCGCGTTGCTCGGCGAGCATCTCGGCATCGCCCCGCAATCCGTTCACGCCTACGTCCTCGGCGAACACGGCGATTCCGAAGTCCTCGCATGGTCCAGTTCCAAAGCCGCTGGTGTGCCGATTGAAACCTTCGCCCACCAAACCG
>DASZPR010000689.1:0-2842 GCA_035550235.1 Verrucomicrobiia bacterium
AAACCTCCTTGCGCGACATGTTGCTTTTCACGTTTGACGAGATCAACAAGGCCGGCGGGGTGAAAGTGGGCGACAAGAGTTACATGATTGAGCCGGTGGTGGTGGATGGCGCCTCGAACTGGCCGCTCTTCGCCGAAAAAGCGAAACAACTTTTGGAGGAGGACAAGGTGGCAGTGACGTTTGGCTGCTGGACCTCGGTGAGCCGCAAGTCGGTGCTGCCGGTGTTTGAAAAAGACAACGGCTTGCTCTTCTACCCGGTGCAGTATGAGGGCGAAGAGTTGTCCAAGAATATTTTCTACACTGCGGAAGCGGTGAACCAACAGGCGACGCCGGCGGTGGATTATATGCTGGCCCAGGGTAAGAAGAAATTTTACCTGATCGGCACGGACTATGTTTATCCACAGACCACAAATTTGATCCTCTATAAATACCTGTTGCTGCACGGCATCAAGATGGAGGACATCGGTGGCGGTTTCCGCAAGGACGACACTGGTAAAGTTATTTCCGCTGGCAAGTATACTCCCTTCGGCCACACTGATTATCAGCAGATCGTGGCGGAGATTAAGCAGTTTGCGGCCAGCGGTGACGCTTGCGTGCTGAATACCATCAATGGCGATTCCAACGTTCCGTTCTTCAAGGAAATCGCCGCGGCCGGCCTGACCGCTTCGGATTGCCCGGTCGTTTCGTTCAGCCTCGCGGAAGACGAACTCCGCTCGCTCCCGACCAAGGACCTCGTCGGCGAACTCGGTTGCTGGAAGTATTTCATGTCGATCAATTCGCCGGAGAACAAAACGTTCCTCAAGAACTGGGATTCCTGGCTGAAGACGGAAAGTTACCCGGGCGTGGTGAAGGAAAAGCGCGCGGTGGACAGCCCAATGGTGCTTTCGTATGACGGCGTTTATCTCTGGAAGGCCGCCGTGGAGAAAGCCGGCTCTTTCGATGTGGATAAAGTTCGCACGGCGCTGGAATCCGGTGAAATCAGCTTCGATGGTCCTGGCGGCAAGACCACCATGCAGAAAAACCATCACACGATCAGCAATGTTTACATCGGCGAAACTCGCGCCAACGGCCAGTTCAAGATCCTGAAGGAATTCAAGGACGTTGCCGGCGAACCTTTCATCCTGAAAGGCCTCGACGAGAAGCTTGCGGCCAGCAAATAGTGGCCGGTCAATTGGAGGTTACGAAAACGACATGAGGGACTGAAAGGGGTGGAGTTGGGGGACTCCATCCCTTTCTTGTTAAAAAATGTGCGCTGAAGTCGAGGAAGCCTCAGCGGCAAACAGTCGGAAGAAGCAGCACGGTCCGGTTTACAATTTAAAATGAAAGCGCCGGTGATCAATGGACAATCCGCGGCTCGCAGGGGAATTGCCTGTCCCAAAGGGACGAGGGCAGGGGAGACAATCGGCATTCTGGCCCGTTGTTTACTTGCAATCCTGACCGCGATTTCGATTTGCTCTTTTGCGCGGGCAGCCGAACCCGCGGCGGATGCTGCAGCGCGCCCGTTGCTCGTCAAAACTCTCCTGAGCGAGGGCGCGGAGCAACAGACCAATCTCACTCAACTCGCCGACAGCGGCTCAAAACTTGTCCGTGACGTGCTCACCGCGTGGACTCGGGACAGTGTTTACATTCTCGAAACGAACGACGCCAAAATTCCGATTTTGCTCGAGGAACAGACTGATTCGGACGGCAAGGCTCGCGCCATCCGCATTGCGGACGGTCAATTTCTGAAAGATGGCACGGGCCAGGAACTCAAGTTTGCGAGCGCCGACCTGACCTCCGCCGAGACGGACATGAAATTGCGCAGTGCCATCCAGCAGACGCTCGATGCGCTGGCCCTTTCGGATCCGGATCCGGATGCGCGCCGCTCCGCCATTTTGAAGCTTGGCAATTCCGGGAAGGAAAAAAATATTGCGGTGCTGCAGGCGCGGCAGGAAAAGGAAACGAATGCCGAAGTGAAAAAATCGCTTGTGGAAGCCATCGCACTGCTTCAGCTCGGCAGCGCTGATGCGGGTGTGCAGATTTCGGCCGTCCAAAAGCTCGCGTCGCTGCACTCCATCGGTAGCCTGGATAATCTTAAACACCTGGCGGCTGATCCCAAAATCAATCCAACCGTGTTGCGGGAAACGAAAATTGCGATTTCCGCCATTGAGCAGCACATTTCCTGGGTCAATTTCTTCGGCACCATTTTTCGCGGGCTCAGCCTTGGCTCAATTCTGCTCGTCGTCGCGCTGGGATTGGCCATCACGTTCGGATTGATGGGCGTCATCAATATGGCGCATGGCGAAATGATCGCGGTGGGCGCCTATACTTGTTATGTGGTGCAGAATATTTTCGGCGCTGGTTTCGGTTTCACCGTGAACCTGCCGTTTAGCATCGGCGGCCATCAACTCGGCTTCGGGATGCATCTCCCCGGTCTGAATGCCACGGGTTTGTTTTACGAAAGTTATTTTCTGTTCGCATTGCCGTTGAGTTTTCTTATGGCGGCGCTGGCCGGCCTGATCATCGAACGCAGCGTCATTCGCTTTCTTTACCGGCGTCCGCTGGAATCGTTGCTGGCGACGTGGGGCATTTCGCTGGTAATGCAGCAATGTTTCCGCATGGTGTTTGGCGCGAACAACGTCCAGGTCAATTCGCCATCGTGGTTGCTGGGGCATTTTTCCGTGAATGACGTTCTGTTCGGTTACAACCGTGTGTTCGTCATCGCCTTCGCCGTTGTGATTGTCATCGGCACGTGGTTGCTGCTCACGAAAACACCGCTGGGACTGCTCATCCGCGCCGTGATGCAAAACCGCAACATGGCTTCGTGCGTCGGCGTGCGCACGGATCGCGTGAATATGATGAC
>DASZPR010000690.1:0-10824 GCA_035550235.1 Verrucomicrobiia bacterium
GCGAAATGGGGACGCTTTGAGCGGGAATTCAAGAGCAGTGTCGTTTACGAAAATCCCTTTCAGGAATGCGGCTTGAAAGTGACTTTCGTTTCCCCTGACGGCATCACCAATGTAACCGACGCCTTTTGGGATGGCGGCAAAACCTGGCGCGTGCGCTTCTCGCCCGACCTGCCCGGCCGCTGGACCTATCGCACGGCCTGCACCGACGCGGCCAATCGCGGGCTCGACAATCAGTCCGGTGAATTTCTCTGCACCTCGCCCACCGGCACGGGACGTTTCGCGAAACACGGCCCCATCCACGTGGCCAAGGACGGCCATCATTTTGAACACGCCGACGGCTCGCCGTTTTTTTATATGGCGGACGCCGCGTGGAATGCTCCGCGTCTCTCCTCTGCCCGCGATTGGATCACTTACACACAAGTGCGCGCCGGCCAGAATTTTTCTGCTGTGGAATGGTCGGCCGCCCCGGGAACCGACGCCAAAAAACATTCCGCCTTCAGCGGCGGCAGCCAAATAACAATCGACCCGGTCTATTATCAGGCGCTGGATGAAAAGGTGGATATGATGAATCGAGCCGGCTTGCTCAGCGTGATTGCCCCGTTGTGGGGAAACGAGAGTGCCACGGAGGATTTGCCCGAAGAACAAATTTCGCTGCTCGTGCGCTACCTGAACGCGCGCTGGGGCGCTTACAATGTCGCCTGGCTGCTCACGCTCAATGAAGGCCGCAGCCCGCGTTGGATGCGGATTGGCCGGGAAGTTTTCGAAGACACCAAACACGCGCCCGTGATCGTATTTCCCGGCGAACTCAGCTCCGGTTTCAGTGATTTTCGCAAAGAGAACTGGGTGGACGCGTTTGGCTTCGGCCTCGGCCAGAACCTGAACAGCGACTCGTTGAAATGGCTCGTATCCGGTCCGCTCAGCCGCGAATCCGCGAATGAACCCGGCCGCCCGCTCGTTAACGTCCTGCCACCCATGGAAAACGGCCTCGCCGCACAAGGCGGAGCGCGCATCAATGACAACGACGTCCGCCGCATCGCATGGTGGAGTGTATTGCTCACGCGACCAGCCGGCGTGAGCTACGGCGCACAGGACGTGGCCAATTGGAACGCAATGAAACAATCCAAGCTGCCCACCTGGCAACTTTCGCTCTTCCTGCCCGGCGCAAAACAGATGAGCCACCTTGAAGAAGCTCTCGAATCAATTGATTGGTGGACATTGCGCCCGGCGCCAAACTCAGTTTCCATGCAGCCGGGAAACAACGACCCGGGCCGCTACATCGCCAGCGCGGAAAACGACGCCAAAAACCTCAGCCTCGCTTATGTCCCTCAGGAGCGCGCGCTGGAATTATTTCTCGACGCCCTGCCTTCCGCGCCCGGCATTCAATGGCTGAACCCTCGCACCGGCAAAAAAAGTCCCGCCGTGGCCGTGGTGGGCGCCCGCACATGCCAACTCCCCACGCCCGACAAAGGCGATTGGGTGCTATTGGTAAAGAGCGGCAAATAATCGCCGTGTCAGAAATGTTCAACCACTTCCACCTTGCAACATTTTTCTGATTTTTCAAAGCTCGACTGGCTGACGCTGCTGCCGCTCCGTTACGCCTTCAAGGAAGTTCGCAACGACGCCTTGCTCGCCGCTTACCTGAAACGTCAGCCGGAAAATCTGCCGGATTTCCTCCGCGACAACTCCCGCTTCGAAGGCAAAAATATCGTGCTGACCATTGCGTTCGGGCAACCGCGCGTTTTGGATTTTCTGCTCGGCAAAGCGTCCCGGTTCGTAACGGACGCGCATTTTCTGGTCTTCGACAATTCACCCGGACCAGCCCGGGCCGAGATCGAGCGCGTGTGTCGCGAGCGCAAGGTTTCCTACCTCGCCCTGCCCGCATATTCCACCCCACATCAGAACCGTTCGCATGGGTTTGCGATGACCTGGGTCTTCCACAACGTCGCGCGGGCGCTCAAACCGCGAATGTTTGCTTTCATCGACCACGATTTGATTCCCTTCAAGCCCGTGGACTTTGGCCGAACTTTGGCCGACCGCCCGTTTTACGGCCCGGTGCGCGCCAACAAATCCGCCGAGCCGGAAAAAATTGGCAACCAAAGCTGGTCGCTATGGGCCGGCTACTGCATGTACGATTTTTCTACAGTAAAGGAGTTACCGTTGAACTTTCTGTACGACTTTTCACGCGGACTCGATACCGGCGGTCGCAACTGGGAATGCCTCTATAAAAACCACGACTATCCGCGCCCCGCCTTTGCGGATTCGCGCAAAATTTCCATCACCGACTCGTGCACTGGCACCGAACACAAGGTGCGGATTGTCGACCGGCGCTGGCTGCATTTTCGCGGCGCCGGTTATCGGCGCGAAGTTCAGGAACAATTGGATCTTTACGAACGCATGGCCAACGCGCTGGCGGAGACTGGTCTCGAAATCCGATCGTTTTAGAAATTATTTCGGCAAAAATGGCCGGACCCGTTCCGCCATCAATTTATTTCCCGCCCCGTTGAAATGCAGCTTGTCACTCTGGAATAATTCCGGTCGCACATTCCCCTTTTTATCGAGCGGCACATCCGCCATCTCACAATATTGCAGGTGCGGATTCTGCTTCACAAAATCCTTCACCAGTCGATTGTACTCCTGCTCCTTATCCCTTTGCTTGAGACGCGCAATCGTCGGGCTCCATGAAATAAAAACGATTTCCGTTTCGGGTAATTTGGCCTGCACCACCGCCACGAATTCTTTGAAATCGGCGAACACCTGTTCCACCGATTTGCCGTCCGCAATGTCGTTCCCGCCGCAGCGAAAGAAAATCATCTTCGGCTCGTACGGAAAAACAATGCGGTCCGCGAAGTGCGTAATGTCGACCACCTCCGAACCGCCCACGCCCCGATTCACGACCGGTTGCCCCGGATAATCCTGCGCCAAAGTCGTCCATTTGCGAATAGTGGATGAACCCGTGAACAACAAACAATGTTTCGGCGGCGGATTCGTGCGGTCAGACGCTTCATAAGCGCGGATTTCCTGTTCCCACTTGGCAAAGTTGTGATTCGTCTCAGCCCCGGCAACGTTGTGCGACGGTGCCACAAAAGCGAACACCAAAAGGACAATTAAAGAAGTGAAGCGCATAAGCAGATCGTCGTCGTCGAATCAAATCGTTAAAAAAATTTACCTCAGCCGCGATAAACCTCCCGCCGGTGGCCAATAGCAATCAGATAGATTTCTTGTCGAACCAAATCAAAACGATAAATGACTCGGTAGTCGCCGACTCTGAGGCGGTATTTATCCGAAGCCGTCATGCGATAGTGCTGAAAGGCCGCCAAACGCATTCCCATCTCGTCAATCTTCTTTTGAACCGATCCTTGAATCTGTGGCGGCAGTCGGAAAAAATCGGCGTCGAATTCGCGCGAGGCTACCTGCGTGGCGGCGCTCATCCGCGCCCTTCAGGATTACGAATACGAACGTGACCTTCGCGAATGTCTTTTTCACCACGCTCAATCTTCGCCTTGAACTCGTCAGTCATCTCCAACTCATCCTCTAGCACGTTTTCCAACCAGTCTCGCAACGCTTCCTGCTCGGCCTTGGAGAGACGCTTCACCTGTTCCTCGATTTGTTCCAGAGCTGACATACCCCAAATAAAGCTGAATTCCGGAGAATTGCAATCCTAACCCCCGCCCCCACTCCCCGCCCCACCTCCTGACTCCGTCTGGCCTCTCGGATCCAGCAATTCGTCCACCTTGCGTTTATCCAAACCCGACATTTCCAGCGCAACTTCCCGCACCGTGCAACCCGTTTCATAAGCAGCCTTCGCAATCTTCGCCGCTTGGTCATAACCAATCTCCGGGGCCAGCGCCGTACACATCGCCAGGCTTTGCTCGATATTCGCCTCACACTTCGCGGCGTCCGCCTCCAGACCCGCAACGCAGCGACGCGCAAAAACTTCACTGGCCTTCGCCAACAACGCAATCGACTGCAACAGATTATACGCCGTAACCGGCAGCATGGTGTTCAATTCAAAATTCCCAAACGTGCCGGCAAACGCAATCGTCGCGTCATTGCCAATAACCTGCGCCCCGACCTGGATAACCATCTCGCACATCACCGGATTCACCTTGCCCGGCATGATGGACGAACCGGGCTGCGTCGCCGGCAATTTGATTTCGCCGAGACCACAACGCGGACCCGAGCCCAGCCAACGGATGTCATTCGCAATTTTAATCAAACTGATCGCCACCGTTTTCAACACCCCACTGGTTTCCACCAGCGCATCGATGGCCCCTTGCGCCGCAAAATGATTCGACGCTTCGCGTAGCGACAGTTTCGTTTCCTGCGCAATCCCGCCAATGGTGCGGCGGGCAAATTCAATATGTGTGTTGATCCCCGTGCCCACCGCCGTGCCCCCGAGCGGGAGCTCGCCCAGGTGCGCTTCAAGCCGGCCAAGCCGAGTGAGACCGTGCTCGACCTGGCTCGCGTAACCACCGAACTCCTGCCCCAGCCGAATCGGCGTCGCATCCTGCAAATGCGTGCGGCCAATTTTCAGGACGGAATCAAATTCCGCAGACTTTTTCGCAAGCGCCGAATGCAATTCCTCCAAAGCCGGAATCAATTCGTGCGTAATTCCATCCAGCGCCGCAATCTGAATCGCCGTCGGAATGACATCGTTGGAGGATTGCCCGCGATTGACGTGATCGTTCGGATGAATCGATTTATCGCCGCGCTTGCCACCATTGATCTCCGCCGCGCGATTAGCAATGACCTCGTTCGCATTCATGTTCGTGGACGTCCCCGAACCGGTCTGGAAAATATCCACGACAAATTGCGAATCCCACTTGCCCTCCATGACCTCCTGCGCCGCCGATTGAACCGCATGCGCAACATTCGCCGGCAACAATCCCAGCGATGCATTCGCCGCCGCCGCATGTTTTTTGATCAAACCGATGGCCCGAATGAACTGGCGCGAGAACCGCAAATCGCTGATGGGAAAATTTTCCACAGCTCGCGCCGTCTGCGCGCCGTAATAAGCATCCGCCGGCACCTGCATCGAGCCCATGGAATCCGCCTCAGTCCGGAAATCGGTTTTCATGGACAGCAATATCCCTCATTCGGCGCAAACGTGCAAAGCCTACGGCGCGAGCCTTGCGCTCGAATTACGAAATCATTCCGTTCTGTGGAAAAGATTTGCTCGCACACGAGTTCCTCCACCAAAGCATTGGAGAAGAGGTCTCATCGGCACCGTTGTCGGCGGCGTTGGCAGGGAAGGGTCCGACACTGTTGGTGCTTCAAGTTTAAGGGCTGAAAGCCCGCAATGTTAAAGCCCGGGCTGAAGGCCCGGTTAGATTTTGCCCATACTCCCCAGCCCTGTAAGGGCGCAATAAATCAAATATCCAATGACCAACCCTCGAAATCTTCTCGAATTGCGCAACCGTTTCGCATTTCTCATAACCTCCTGATAATTCCTACCTTCCTGCTTTCCTAATTCAAAAATCTTAAACCCCGAAAACCTTACCGTAAGTTTTTCATCCGATTTAGAATGAAGGTAAAACCCAAAATGACGCCCACTCGATTTCACCCGTCCGCCCTCCGCGCGAGCCCTGGGAGCGCCGGCGTCTCGCCGGCGAGTCCCCCCTTGCTTCCGCCAGGCATCCAGTCGCACTTGCGCAAGTCCACGCAATCAACATCAGTTGTGCCCGATCGTGCCCGGTCGTAGGTGCCGGGGACACACGACCAAATCAACACCGCCCCGGCATGCGAGCTTGAACTTCACTACCCCGACCTTTAGTTTCTCCCCGATGAACGTGTTGCAAGATTCGCTGCTCGAACTGATCCGCCGCACCTCCACGGAAATTCCCGATGACGTGCACCAGGCCATTCTCAGCTCCCTGGAACAGGAGAAGAAAGGGACCATCGCCGAAAGCGCGATGAAAATCATCGACCAGAATATCGCGTTGGCCAAAAACAAGTCCCAACCGATTTGCCAGGATACCGGCAGCATCATTTTCTACGTCGATTGCCCGGTCGGCTACGACCAGATTTCCTTTGAAGAAGCCGCGCGCGAAGCCGTGAAACTCGCCACGAAAAAAGGCTATCTGCGCCAGAACTCCGTGGACTCCGTCACCGGCAAAAACGACGGCACCAACCTCGGCCCCGGCTCACCCACGGTGCATTTTCATCAGCATCGCTCGCCGGAAATCAGCGTGCGCCTGGTGCTCAAAGGTGGCGGCTGCGAAAACGTAGGCGCGCAATATTCGTTGCCGAACGAGAAACTGAAAGCCAACCGCGACCTCGACGGCTGCCGCAAAGTAATTCTCGACGCCGTGCTGCAAGCCCAAGGCAAAGGCTGCGGCCCCGGCATCCTTGGCGTCTGCATCGGCGGCGACCGCGCGACCGGCTACGAACATTCCAAACAACAACTCCTCCGCAAACTCGACGACAACCACGCCAGTCCGGAAATCGACAAACTGGAAAAGGAAATCGTCGAAACCGCCAACAAACTCGGCATCGGCCCGATGGGTTTCGGCGGCAAAACAACCTTGCTCGGCACCAAGATCGGCATCTTAAACCGCCTGCCCGCCTCCTATTTCGTAAGCATCAGTTACATGTGCTGGGCCTATCGGCGGCAGGGGGTATCAATCGATTTATCTGGAAGAATTTGCGGATGGCTGTATTAATTTTCGCCGAAGGAAAAAATACTATGATTTTCAACGAGGAGACGATTCAAGGCCTTTTTGGCAATGAAGCTGCGGAAAATGAAACGCCTGCTCGATTGAAGGAGTACTACGTAAAAAGTGCGGTCTACGAGCAAGTAGCCAGTTCAAATCCACTCCGAATTTTGGTCGGACATAAGGGAATTGGAAAATCAGCATTGTTCAAAATTGCTATATCTGAAGACGCCGACCGTGGTGATTTGACAATCTTTATTCGCCCCGACGATATAGTTTCCATTGCGGCACAAGAAAAGCCAATCCTCGAACTTATTAGAGATTGGAAAACTGGATTGCTCGGCCTCTTAGCTGAAAAAGCCTATCAGGCCTTTGGAGTGTCTCCCGGCAATCAGCACGCTGACATAAGAAGTTGGGGCACGCGTGTTCTCGAATTTCTAACGAATTCGGTAAAACTAAAGAGCGCGGAAATTTCCTTAAATCCTGCCAAGAAGGCGCTGCTAGATCATTTTCTTAAGCGAGGACTAGTATTCATTTATATTGACGACTTAGATAGAGGTTGGGAGGGAAAGATCCATGATATCCGTCGTATATCGGCTCTTTTGAATGCCGTGCGCGATCTCGCTAGTGATAATGACGGGCTCAAATTTCGAATCTCACTTCGGTCAGATGTCTTTTTCTTAGTGCGCACGTCCGATGAGTCTACTGATAAAATCGAGGGCTCCGTGATTTGGCATTCTTGGACAAATCACGAAATTCTCGTCCTTCTAGTAAAGAGAATTGAAACTTTTAAAGGTCGTTCTTTTGATGAACGAGAAGGAGTTCATTACGGCCAGCAATATCTTTCCGGTTTTCTAGACGGAATTTTCGAGAGTCGATTCAATGGATCAGGTTTGTGGGATAATGCACCGATGTACCGTGTATTGATGTCCGTTATTCGAAAAAGGCCTCGAGATTTAGTGAAGCTTTGCACGGCGGCAGCTCGACAGGCGGCAGCCGATCGGTCTCAAGTCATCGCAACAAACCACCTAAAGGCTGTTTTTGATGACTACTCTCAAGGACGATTGCAAGACACTGTTAACGAATATCGAACCGAACTGCCCGATATTCAACGCCTACTCCTGTCAATGCGTCCAACCAAAAGAGAGAAACTTGAAGGCGATGGTTATAAATTAACAACAAATGCTCTCCTTGCCAAAATAGAAAAGGCCTTACAAACAGGAGCTTTCCGATTTGCAAATGGGAGAAACGCTACACGACAAGACCTGGCGGGATTTCTCTACAAAATAAATTTCCTAACAGCGCGAAAAGAGTTACCGAATGGGCTAATTAGCAGAAGGTATTTCGAAGAAAATAGATATTTAGCGCAACAGTTTGCGGATTTCGGATTCGATTGGGAAATTCATCCCGCCTATCGTTGGGCGTTGCAACCCGACGATCTATCGAGCATTTACCACGTTGTTCGACTCTCAGATATCGAGGAGCCTAGCGTAAATAAATGATCAAACTTTCCTTTCCCTTCACTGAAGAAAAAGTTCGCGCGCTGAAAGTCGGCGATGAGGTTTTAATTTCGGGCGTCATTTTCACCGGGCGCGATGCGGTGCATAAATATTTGCACGAAGGCGGCGCATTGCCGCCGGGCGTGAATTTCAAGGACGGCATCCTCTACCACTGCGGCCCGGTGGTCATCAAGGACGAGCAAGGAAATTGGAAATGCACCGCCGCCGGCCCCACCACCTCCAGTCGCGAGGAACCGTATCAATGGCAGGTGATCCGCGATTTCGGTTTGCGCGGCGTGATCGGCAAAGGCGGCATGGGCGACAAAACACTGCAAGCCTGCAAAGAGCACGGCTGTGTTTACCTGCACGGCATCGGCGGCGCGGCGCAGGTGCTCGCGCAGTGCATCAAAAAAGTGCGCGGCGTCCACATGCTGGAACAATTCGGCGCGCCGGAAGCCATTTGGGAATTCGAAGTCGAAGATTTCCCCGTCGTGGTCACGATGGATTCCCACGGCGGCTCATTGCACAAGGAAGTGTTCGCCGCCAGCCAGGCCGAACTGGCCAAATATATCTAATGTAATTTAGGCGGCATCAATGAGGTCAATCCTCCGTTGATGACGCCCGCCTTCAAAAGGCGTGTCCAACCACACTTGCACAATTTGCAAAGCCATTTCGAGCGTCACCATCCGCTCGCCGATGGAAATAACATTGGCATTGTTATGCTGCCGCCCGAGCCGCGCCGATTCCAGATTCCAACACAACGCACAGCGCACGCCCTTGACGCGATTGGCCACGATGGCTTCTCCGTTGCCCGAACCGCCGAGCACGATGCCGCGCTCGCACTCGCCGCGCGCCACCGCTTCAGCGGTAGGCCGGATGTAAACCGGATAATCCACCGCAGCCTCCGAGTTGGTCCCAAAGTCCTTCACATCGTGCCCAAGCTTAACAAGAAATTCTTTGATCTTTTCTTTGTATTGAAACCCCGCGTGATCCGAGCCAATGGCTATTTTCATGGATGCATTCAAGATGACACGCCGGAGAAAATTTCGCGAGCGGAAATCGGCTTCCCGTTTTTCGCGGAAACCGCCCTATTGACTGGAAAACGAAAGCGCGTTCATCTTCACGCATGCGAGCGATGGTATTGGAAAAACATGGAGAGCCGCTTCGCCTCCGGGAAATCCCGCAACCGAAACCGCAGGCGGGCGAGGTGCTCATCCGCGTGCGCGCGTGCGGTGTGTGCCGGACGGATCTGCACGTGGTGGATGGCGAGTTGCAGAACCCGAAACTTCCGTTGGTGCCGGGACACGAAATCGTCGGCACGGTGGTGGGAACCGGCAATGGCGCGAACTGGTTTCATGTCGGCGCGCGCGTCGGCGTGCCCTGGCTGGGCTGGACCTGCGGCGAATGCGTTTACTGCCTTTCCGACCGGGAAAATCTTTGCGAACGCGCGCGGTTCACGGGTTACACGTTGGACGGCGGCTACGCGGAATATGTGGTCGCCGACGAACGGTTTTGTTTTCCGCTGCCGCAAAATTGCTCCGACGCCGAAGCCGCTCCCCTGCTCTGCGCGGGGCTCATCGGATATCGCTCGCTCGCCAAAACTGGCGCAGCGAAACGAATTGGAATCTACGGCTTTGGCGCCGCGGCGCATATCATCACGCAGGTGGCCCGTTATCAAGGGCGCCAGATTTACGCGTTCACCCGGCGCGGCGATTTCGACGGGCAACAATTTGCAAAATCCCTGGGTGCAACGTGGGCGGGAGACTCGGACACCCTGCCGCCGGAGCCATTGGATGCGGCAATCATCTTTGCCCCGGCGGGCGAACTGGTGCCGCAAGCGTTGAAAGCCCTCAATAAAGGCGGCGTGGTGGTATGCGGCGGAATTCACATGAGTGATATCCCCTCATTTCCGTACGAATCGCTTTGGAACGAGCGAAGCATTTGTTCGGTAGCAAATTTGACTCGGCGCGATGGCAAAGAATTCTTTCTGCTCGCACCGCGCATTCCAGTCAAGACCACCGTGCTGACCTTCCCCATGGAAGAAGCGAACGAGGCGCTCACCCGACTGCGGGAAGGAAAAATAAAAGGAGCGGCGGTTCTGATGCCGTAAGGGCTTCGACTGGTGAAGTGGTGAATTTAATATTATACCTGCCGAGTGAAATCCAATGTCCGTGTTGCCGCGCCCCCGCAAAAACCATTGCTGGTTTATGACGGCGACTGCGGATTTTGCACGCTCTGGATAAATCGCTGGCGCTGCGTGACGGGCGACGCGGTCGAGTATCTTCCGTCGCAAGACCCACTGATTGCCGACCGGTTCCCGGAAATTCCGCTCGAAGCGTATCGGACCTCCGTGCAACTCATAGAGCTGGATGGCTCGGTCCACAATGGCTCCGAGGCGGTTTTTCTGTCGCTGAGCCGCAACCCGGAATTCCATTGGTTGCTCGACATCTACCAGGTTTTCCCGCCGTTCGCGCACTTCTCGGAATGGGGCTACAAATTCGTGGCAAAACATCGGCCGCTTTTTTCGATAGTCACAAAACTGCTTTGGGGCCGGCATGTGGAACTGCCGTCTTACTTTTTGATGCGGCGGTCATTCTTGACCTGTCTCGGGCTCATCTATCTGATCGCGTTTGTTTCACTTTGGGTGCAAATCAGCGGACTAATCGGGCACA
>DASZPR010000691.1:0-2062 GCA_035550235.1 Verrucomicrobiia bacterium
CGGATTTGTGGCTCCCCGCCGAGCGTAAAAAAATGCTCGGCTATGCTGCAGCCGCGGCGCTGGGCTTTTTGCTGATTATCAATTTAAGCGGCTATGGCAACTGCACGGTGACCGGCGATGCCTTTAATGGCATGTTTGTGCAGGATTCGCTCTCAATTTTCTTCGACCGCTTTTTCCTGATAGCGGCCATTTTAGTGCTGCTGATGATTGCAGAATTCTCGGACCGCATCGCGGCAGGCATCTCCGAATATTATTCAATCGTTCTATTTGCGTTGCTGGGCATGCTATTCGCGTCGTCTGCGAATAATTTCGCGCTGCTGTTCGTTTCGCTCGAACTCATCACGGTTTCGTTCTATGTGCTCACGAGCTTTCAACGCGGCCGCGTCAGCTCACTGGAAGCCGGCGTGAAATATCTCATCATCGGCGCGCTTTCGACGGCATTTAGCGTATTCGGCATCGCGCTCGTCTGGGGAACTTCGGGCAAATTTAATTTTACGGAACTCTCGGCCGTGGCCGGGCAAATGGGCGATAACAAACTGTTTCTGTTCGGGTTGCTGTTCATCATGGTGGGCCTCGGTTTCAAGATTGCCGCGTTCCCTTTTCAGATTTGGGCGCCGGACGTTTATCAAGGCGCCCCAACGCCCACCACCGCGTTTCTGGCCATCGGTTCCAAAGCCGCCGGATTTGTCCTGCTGTTACGCGTGCTGTTTAAAGCGGTCCCCGCGGTCACGTCCCACTGGGTGAATGTGATCATCATCATTTCGGGCATCACGATTCTCTACGGAAATCTTTGCGCGATTCCCCAATTCAACGTGAAACGCTTGCTCGGTTATTCCAGCATCGCGCATGCGGGCTATTTGCTGCTGGGAGTGGCCGCGATGGCGGGTGCGAAGTCGACTGATGGCGCGGCGGCAATGCTCTATTACCTGACAGGTTATTTATTCACGGTGCTGGCGTCGTTCATGGTAATCACGCTGGTAATGCGGCACCTGGAAACCGAAGATATTTCCGGGCTGGCCGGACTTGGGCAACGCTCACCGTTGCTGGCCGCCACCATGACGCTTGCGATGGTGTCGCTCGCCGGTCTTCCGCCAATGGCGGGATTTTTTGGAAAATTCCTGCTGCTCAAATCGGTGATCGATTTGGGGCCGATGAACCACGGTTATTATTGCCTGGCATTCACGGCGTTGGTAGGCGTGGTGATTTCGATTTATTATTATTTTGGCGTGGTAAAGGCTATTTATTGGGGCCGTTCCGATGACCGGCTGCCGGTTCCGATTTCATGGCCGGCCCGGTTCGCGATTTTCGTGTGCATCGCGGGAATGCTGTGGCTCGGATTGATGCCAGGCGCGTTGCTGGACCTCGCGCGAGATGGGGCGGGAGTTTTGGGATATTGAACGGCAAGACGGATCCGGGTTTGTAGTTCAGCCTTTAGGCGGTCCCCTGAAGCCGCGTAAACGCGAAACTACAAACGTGACACTTCCCGATAACTCAGGAATCCTTGTATGGCGTGGGTTTTTTGCTAGGCTGCGCGGCGATGCGATATTGTTTTTTTCTGGCGGCAGCTCTATTGGCTTGGACAGCTTCCGGCGCTGAACGCGTTTTTAACTTCGGCGAATATACTCTCGACCAATCCCCTTCGAATTTCGTCAGCACCGTCACGGGGCAGGGCAAGCCCTCCGATTGGAAAGTGATTCTGGACCAGGCTCCCTCCGCGATGCCCGCCCGCGACCCGAATGCGCCCGCTATGACGCAGCACGCCGTGGTGGCGCAAATGGGTGGTCTTCCCGTGAACCAGTATTTTCCCATGTTGGTGTTCAACGAGGATAAGTTCGAGGATTTCACTTTCAGTACGCGCTTCAAAATTGTCGGCGGCGGCCTGGCGCAGATGGGTGGAATCGTTTTTCGTTATCAGGATCCAAAAAATTATTACGTGCTCACCGCCAGCGTTCTCGACCAGCGCTTCTGGTTTTTCAAAATCGTGAATGGCGTGCGGTCGGACAAATTGATCGGTCCGCAGATTGAAATTGCAAGGGACCAATGGCGCGAAATGGCCGTGCAG
>DASZPR010000692.1:0-3807 GCA_035550235.1 Verrucomicrobiia bacterium
CACGATCAATGCTGAGGTGTTGCGGGGGATGGATCGGAATTCGGCGCGTTCACTGGAATTGATTGACCGGCATTTGCCGAAATTTCTGCATGGGCTCGGGCGGGATTTTGCGGGGGTGCAGGGCTCGCGGATCTACAATGCGCTGGTGAGCGGGGAATTGAGTTATCGGTCGTATTGTTTGGTGAAGGCGGTTTAGCAGAGAGCGCCCGCCGCCGTGACACAGCCACGCGACGAGCCATAAATCCCAACTGTAGGCAGCGAATGTCAGTTCGGCGAAGATGCGCACAAGCTGAACCAACTCAGGTGGAGTCAACCGCCGTAGCTCGCGCCTGAATAACTCAAGCTGCTCCTGCCGGGTGGGAGCTTGAGTCGCTGCGATAATCTGCCAGAACTGGCCTGTGCTCATAGCTGCACATTTATATCTCTGCCCTTTTCATTTCTCAAATCATCACCTCTTGCTTTTTGCTTGCGGGCAAATACTCGCAGCAACCCAAAGATGAGTCCACCCAGGACGCCCAGCGCAATTCCGATGCCCGCTCCTTCGATTGCACCGACGGGCGGCCCAAGGTTTGCATTCGGCCAAATATACAGGCCGGCCACTCCGCCAATAAGTCCACCGCCGAGGCCAAGGAAGAACGCTCCCAGGAACGTCGCAATAAGAATGGTTTTGAGGGTATTCATGGTACCGAACTCCAAGCCAAGGCCGCGGTTTGATCGCGTTGCCTTGTACGGCGAGGTTAGTTCCGGCTCCCGGGGCAGTCAAGGATCGGGCGACGCACCGCGGTGGGTTAAGGCGGAGCCAGGCGGACCGAGACACTCGCTTCGCTCGCCGCGCTACGCGCGAAAGTGATGGGTTGAATGGATTGGCACCCGGGGTGGCCCTCCCGGAATCGGGCAACCCCGGGTTGATTGCCGCGACCCCTTTGGGGTCGGTATTTTTGCCGTGCTGCGCACGGAACCATGTTTTATAAAGCTCCAAGCGCACCAACTTCCAAGCTCCAGAGAAACTTCAACCACCAACCATCAAATGGCGGACGAAGAAACCTGTCGCATCGTCGCCAAGGCAAGTTGGGAATTTGAGTGCAGGAGCTGCCGCCATATATAATTAGGTGCCACTCGCTGGCGGGACGCCGGCGCTCCCAGGCGGTCGAATTTACTCGTTGCACAAACTCGCCCGGCTGCTAGATTCGCGGTCGCTTTTTCTCCACCGGCGGCGGGTGGATTTTTTTGTTTTAAATCATACGTAACAATCGTGAAAATTTTTAGCGGCACGGCCAATCCCTCGTTAGCCAACGCCATTTGCCATTCCATCGGCATGGAAGTCGGCAAATGTTCCGTCAAACCCTTTCCCGATGGCGAGACGTTTGTGAAGATCGAGGAGAATGTCCGCGGTGAGGACGTCTTCATCGTTCAGCCGACTTCGCCTCCGACGAATCACAATCTGATGGAGTTGTTCATCATGATTGATGCGGTGCGGCGCGCGAGTGCGACGCGCATTACGGCGGTGTTGCCGTTTTACGGCTACGCCCGGCAGGATCGCAAGGATCAGCCACGCGTGCCGATCACGGCGAAGCTCGTGGCGAACCTGCTCGTGGCGGCGGGGGCGAATCGGATTCTGGCGATGGATCTTCATGCGCAACAGATTCAGGGGTTTTTCGATATTCCGGTGGATCATCTGTATGCCGCGCCGGTGATGTATGAATATTTGCGGAAGAAGAAGCTGAGTGATCTCGTGGTGGTGAGCCCGGATGTGGGGGGGTTGAAGATGGCGCATGCTTATTCCCAGACGCTCGATGCGAGCCTGGCCATTGTGGCGAAACGACGGAAAAGCGCGACGGAAGTCGAATCGATGGCGGTTATTGGCGATATTACGGGGAAAAACGTGCTTTTGGTGGATGATTTGACGGAAACGGCGGGAACGTTAACGCACGCGGCGACACTCTTGAAAAAGGAGGGTGCGAAGCAGATTTTGGCCTGTGTGTCGCATGCGATTTTGAACGACATCGGAATCGAAAGATTGCGAAAATCTGATATTGACGAACTGATAACAACTGATACTGTCCTTCGCCCTGCAATTGACGGTGTTAATATTACCACGTTGTCAGTCGCGGGACTTTTGGGCGAAGCTATCAAGCGAATCCATAATAATTCGTCGGTAAATTCGTTATTCGAATTTAAAGGCGGACGCACCAGTTAACTGGAAGCGGAGCCGGAACAATTTAAGAAAATGAAATCTGTACCATTGAACGCGTTTCCCCGCACGCTCGGACGTCGCGCCGGGGCCAAGAAACTTCGCTCGGAAGGCCGTATTCCCGCCGTGATTTACGGTGGCAAAGCCAAGCCGCAAAGCGTGGAGATCAATTCCCGCGAAATCGGCGATTTGATCACTCACTCCGTTTCCGAAAACCTGCTCGTCGACCTGGCCATCAAGGATGACGCGAACCCGAAGCGCCTGGCGCTGGTGCAGGAGGTGCAGCATCATCCGCTGAGCGGCCATGTGTTGCATGTGGATTTTCATGAAGTTTCCCCCACGGAAAAAGTCACCATCATGGTGCCCGTGGAAACGACCGGCGAAGCGGCTGGCGTGAAGAACAGTGGCGGCGTGCTCGAACACGTGTTGTTCAAGCTCAAAGTCCGCGCGTTGCCGAAGGATTTGCCCGAGCAGGTGGTCATCGATGTCACTGCGCTCGAATTGAACAAGACGATTCATATCGGTGAAATCAAGGCGCCTGAGGGTGTGGAAATCCTCGGTGACAAGAATATCCCGGTTGTCTCCGTGGCCGTGCCGCGCGCTGAAGAAGAGGCCGCTCCGGTCGAAGGCGCCGCCGCCGCTGGCGATGTCGAGATGATCAAAGAAAAGAAGGAAGGCGAAGAAGGCGCTGCTGCGGCTCCGGCCGCGAAGGGCGCTGCCAAGCCTGCCGCCGGCGACAAAGCCGCGGCCCCGGCTGCCGGCGACAAGAAGGCCGCCGCGCCTGCCGCCGAGAAGAAGAAGTAATTTGCAACGTGGTGCGTGCTACGTGTTGCGTGGGGAATTTTGGTTCCGATACGCAATACGAAACACGCACCACGTGATTTTAAGCGGCTCACATGGAAAACGTGTTTCTTATTGTGGGTCTGGGAAATCCGGGCGCGGAATACGCGAAGACGCGCCACAACGCCGGGTTCCTGCTGGTGCAGAAACTGGCCGAACGCTGGAAGGCGAATTGGACGCTGGAAAAGAAGTTCAATGCGCGCGTGGCCCGGGCGGATCGCAGCGAAGGCCGGGTGCTGTTGTGTGAACCGCAGACGTTCATGAATTCCAGCGGCGAGAGTGTCGGGCCGTTGATGCAATTTTTTCGGGTGCCGCTCAACCGGTTGTTGGTGGCGGTGGATGACGCGGATATTCCTTTCGGGGAAATCCGGTTGCGGCCGGGTGGCAGCAGCGGCGGGCATCATGGGCTGGAGTCCATTGAGCAGCACATTGGGACGCGCGAGTTTGCGCGGTTGCGCATCGGGATTGGCCGGAAAACCGGCGCGCGTGAGATAACGGATTACGTTTTGGGCCGGTTCAGCGCGGCGGAAAGCGAGCTGGCCGAGAAAGTTTTATCCAGGGCGGCCGACCAGACGGAAGTGTGGTTGAAGGCCGGGATACAGAAGGCGATGAGCCAGCTGAATGGGAAAGTTGATGAGTTAAAGAGTTTGTGAGTTTAGGAATTGCAGAGTTTAAGATTTTAGAGTCAGGAATAAAATGAAACGATACGAAGGTTTGTTCATATTGGAAACCGCGGGCAAGGAAGAGGGCATCAAGGATGCCATCGACAAGATTTC
>DASZPR010000693.1:0-3106 GCA_035550235.1 Verrucomicrobiia bacterium
TGGAGGGGCGAACATGGATGGCGCTGATACTTACGATTACACTGGCCTGGTCTTATCCGGAAATACACTTTACGGCACGGCGGCATTCAGCGGGTCGGGCGGGCAAGGCACGGTGTGGCAATTGAATACGGACGGCTCGGGATTCAAAGTGCTGCACTCGTTCGCTTACACGGACGGCGGCAACCCGGAGAATCTGGTGCTTACCGGAGGTACGCTTTATGGCGTGACCTACCAGGGCATCCACGGGGTCTCGGTCGGTGTGGGTGGAGTGTTTGGAATTACTTTGCAGCCCACACTCAACATCGCAGGCCTCACCAATCGCGCGGTGCTCACCTGGAATGATCCCACTTTCTCGCTCTACACTGCGACGAACACTTTCGGGACGTTCACCAACATTCCCAGCGCTCACAGTCCGTACACGAATACGTTTTCAGGACCGCAACGGTACTTTCGATTGCAGTCGAATTGAAAATTTTTCAACGCTCCAGCCTCCGTTGAAATATTGCATTCCGCGTTGGACTCCCTGATTGTAGCGCCGGACGGAGCGAGATGGAAACAGTTGTACCAGTGATGTCCCCGGCGCCCGGCGAACGCATGCTGCGTTTCGTCGGTGACCGCGTTCGTTTCACGCTGAAAGACGCCGCGGGCAAACGGCGCAAGGGTTGGTGCGCGAGATTGCGGACCAATCTCGGGCGCGCGGAAGTGCTGCGGCGGGAAATCATCGAGGCGCATGCGAACGGCGTGCCGCTCGCGGGAGCGTCGTGGTGTGATTTGCCGATGCGTGAGGATGCCGACGGATGGTCGTTGGAATTGCCGCTGGCGGAAGTCGGTTTTTTTAAATCCAAGGCGTACCTGCTCGACGAAAAAGGCTGGCAACATTGGCCGGAAGGGCCGGACGTCGGCGTTTCGGTGCATCCGAATGATTACCGGACCGCGAACACGATTTACTGCGCCTTCCCGCGCTTGTTTGGCCCAACCAGAAATTTAGTCACCACACAAAATCCGAAGCTCGAAGACCAGATCCAGCAGATTGAACAATTCGGGTTCGCAATCATCCCGCCTTCGGGCAAGTTGCGCGACCTCGTGCAATGCCTCCCGCATATCATCGACACGCTCGGCTGCCGGATTTTGCATGTGTTGCCGGTGCATCCGACGCCGACGACGTTTGCGCGGTTCGGGCGTTTCGGGAGCCCTTACGCGGCGCTGGATTTCATGGCGGTGGACCCGTCACTCGCGGTTTTCGACAAGCGCACCACGGCCATCGACCAGTTTCGCGAGCTGACCTACGCGACGCATCTGCGCGGCGGGCGGGTGATCATCGACATCGTGATCAATCACACGGGTTGGGGGTCGAAGTTGGAGGAGGAGCATCCCGAATGGTTTTTGCGCAAGCCGGATGGTGAATTCGCGAGTCCCGGCGCGTGGGGCACGGTCTGGGAGGATTTGGTGGAGTTGAATCACATCAACGCGGTGCTGTGGGATGAACTTGCCGAAATGTTTCTGGCATGGTGCCGGCGCGGCGTGGATGGCTTCCGCTGCGATGCCGGTTACAAAGTGCCGACGATGGCGTGGCAATACATCATTGCGCGCGTGCAGCAGGAATTTCCCGAAACCGTTTTTCTGCTCGAGGGACTCGGGGGGCCGTGGGACACGACGGAGGCGCTGCTCACCGACGGCGGAATGCAATGGGCGTATTCGGAGCTGTTCCAGAATTATTCCGGCAAGGAAGTCGCGTGGTATCTCGATTACGCGTTGCGCCAGGAACAGCGCGTGGGTGTTTACGTGAATTACAGCGAGACGCACGATAACGATCGGCTCGCGAAGAAAGGGCGCGCTTGGTCGTTGCTGCGTAATTCGCTCTGCGCGCTGACGAGCGCAAGCGGCGGGTATGGATTTACATGCGGCGTCGAATGGCTGGCGACGGAGAAAATCCTGGTGCACGGCAGCACCGGCCTCGCGTGGAATAATCCGCAAAATCTCGTGCAGGAATTGGCGCGGCTGAATCGGTTGCTGCACGAGCATCCGTGCTTTTTTGACGGCGCGAAATTAACGCGCGTGAGCGGGCCGGAATCGACGATTTACGTGATGGTGCGGGAATCCGCCGAGGGCAAAGACACCTGCCTCGTGTTGGTGAATACGGATGTAGAGAAAGAGCAGGTCGTTGCGATTTCACCGCAGGATTTGCGATTGGCGATTGCCGATTGGCGATTTGAATTGCTGGGACAGGCGTTGCCGGAAATTAAATCGAACGCGAAGGGTGAGGTGCAAATCAAGTTGCCGGCGGGAGCGGCTTATTGCCTTTCGGCGACGGCGCAACCCGTTGGTCTGAATGGCGATGCTTATCGCGTTGCGCGGGCACAGGCGGGGTGGGCGACGCAGGCGCTCACGAAGGAATTCGCCATTCACCAACTTGGAGTTTGCGACTGGCGTTCGCTGGCGGAGATTGTGGCGCGTTCGCCGTTTAATTTTCTCGCGGCGATTCGGTATCTCGATCCGCAGCTCGCGGAGAAAAATATTTGCGAGGCGTTGGAGGCGGCCTTGCAGAAGGCCGCGTTTCCGCAGGTGGTTCGCTGGAGCCTGATTGATTCGCGGCGCATTACGCTCGTGCCGCCGGGGCATTGGCTTTTGATTGAAGACCCCGCGCCGTTTCGAGCGGCCCTTGAGGTCAGACGCCAGAGGCCAGAGGCCGGAGGGCAGAAGGCAACGGACGGAATCGTGCGGAGGGTGGAATCGGTGGCCGTTGGAAAAATGCATGTGGCGTGTTTTGCGGCGGATGGTGCAGTGGGCGATGCAATGCTGATGTTAGAGCGGTATGCCGAACGGGAGCAACAAGTCGGGGCGACGGTTTGCTTTTTGCCGGCGGAACCGCAATCTCCCGTTGTTTCGCCCAAGCCAACCGACCTGGTTCTCTTGACCAACGGACGCGGGGGCATGGCGCGGTTGTGCGTGGATCTGGGGCGGGTGAATTCCAAATACGATTGCGTGCTCGGCGCGAATTTGAATCCCACCGTGCCGGTGGATCGCCATGTGTTCGCGAAACGCATGCGCGTTTGGGTGAATGCTGACGGATTTATCACGCCGCTCGATTTTCAAAACCTCGCGGCGT
>DASZPR010000694.1:0-3641 GCA_035550235.1 Verrucomicrobiia bacterium
TCCCCGGGGCTCTCCTCGGAGCGGTCTTTGCACTAAAAAACGACAGAACCATGCCTGCGGACTTAAGCAGGCGCTAAGCCAGCTGCCTTGGGTGCAACGCGTAGAAATCCGCAACCCAACGGAGACTTATGCAGAAGTCGGAGCGCCGGTCTCCGACCCGGCGCGAACAGATCATTTTTCGAGAAAGTGCTGAAATTTTCCAAGCCTACACTCTTGGCATCTGACTTTTGCAGAAATCTCCAACGGGATTGTGGCCGACGAAATGGATCCCTGGGTCCCCATTTCCAAAATAAATCCAAATACACCTTGCATCATTTTAAATTGTTACTATTTTAGTAACAGTTATGGCCAACAACATTCAATTCTCGATCGCGATTCACATCATGGCCGCTTTGGCCTGCGGATGTGACAAGAACCTTACGTCCGGCGATCTGGCGGCGAGTGTGAATACCAGCCCGAGCTTTGTGCGCCGGATCTTGGCGAAATTATCCAAGGCCGGATTAGTGGAGACAACCACCGGCAAAGCGGGGAAGTGCCGGCTCGCCAAGGATGCCAAAGAGATTTCACTCCTCGACATTTATCAGGCGGTGGATGCCCCGCGCGTCTTTGCCATTCACAATTATTCCGAGCAGAAGGCTTGTTTCGTGAGTTGCCACATCAAGTCGGCCCTGGATAAAGCCCTGAATAAAACGCAGGCGGCGATGGAATCCAGCCTGGAAGACATGAGCCTCGCGCAAGTAGTGACCGAAGTGCGAAAAAAGTAACGCAAAAAAATTTGACTTTTATTGTTACTGTGGAAGTAACAATTGAATCAGCGAAACAATCGACAACATCAACAAATAAAGCATATGAGCAGCACTACCAAAAAACTTACGGGAAAAGTGGCGGTCGTAACCGGAGCATCGAAAGGCATCGGCGCGTCCATTGCAAAACATCTGGCCGCGGAAGGCGCATCCGTGGTCGTCAACTACGCTTCCAGTAAGGCCGGGGCGGATAAAGTCGTCACCGAAATCACCGCGCAGGGTGGCAAAGCCGTCGCCGTGCAGGCTGACGTCGCGAAAAAAGCGGACATAGAGCGGTTATTTGCCGAAACCAAAAAAGCATACGGCAAATTGGACGTGCTGGTAAACAACGCGGGCATCTATGAATTTCTTCCGTTGGAGCAGGTGAGCGCGGAACATTTCCACAAACAATTCGATCTGAACGTGCTCGGCCTGCTGCTCACCACTCAGGAGGCGGTTAAGCAGTTTCCCGCGACCACCAGCATTATCAACGTCGGCTCAGTCGTGGGCACTTCAGCGGCCCCGAACGGTTCCGTTTACAGCGCCACCAAAGCAGCCGTGAACGCCGTCACGCAATCGCTCGCGAAAGAATTGGGCCCGCGCAAGATTCGCGTCAATACCATCAGCCCCGGCATGATCGAAACGGAAGGCTTCCACGCGGCAGGGATAGCCAAGAGCGATTTCCAAACGATGGTCGAGAAACAAACCCCGCTGGGCCGCATTGGCCAACCGAACGAAATCGCAACCGTCGCGACTTTCCTCGCGTCGGACGATTCAGGCTGGATCACCGGCGAAAACTTCCACGTCGCCGGCGGTTTCCGCTGAGAGGCGCAATCAACTGAATCGCAGGAGACCTCCGCACTGTCCGGAGGTCTCCCGAATCAGACCTTGGATGTTGGAGTTTCTCTGGGGCTTGGAACTTGGAATTTGGAATTTGGAACTTCGCACCGGTCAACTGCTGAACGAATGCTCCTTCCGATTCCCGTAGTCCAAGCCGTTTCTCTTAGTGCCATCCCAAATCCTCCGAAGCACATCGCGGCTATAGGCGAGGTGATGGCGGTCCGGCGTGAACACTTCCAGGGTAATCGTTCCGTCATAACCAATCGCTTGGAGCAGATGAATATAGTGGGCCACCTCAATCGTGCCCGCCCCCAGCGGCAAATGCAGGTCCGCGCTGCCGCCTTTGTTGTCGTGAAGATGCACATGGCGCAACCGCGAGCCGTACGCCGTCAGCAAATCGCTCGTCGTATTTCGATCCGTTAAAAGATTTGCGTGCCCGATATCCAAATGCAACCCCAGTTCGGGCAATGGATCCATCAATTCCGACAACTGCATCACGCTGTTAAACGTTCCTGGAAGATTTTCAATCATCAATCCGATCCCAAAATTGCGTGCCTCCACATATAATTCGCGGAGACTTTGCAAATTTTTTTCGATAATGAACTTCCGGTCGTGCATCGGGGCGATGCGATCCGGGTGCAAATTCATCCATTGGGCGCCCACCGCCGCAAAAGCGCCCACGCAACGCTTCAATTCCTCCACGCACGCCTTGCGAATCGTCTCGAACGGACTGCACAGCGGCAGGTAATAAGCCGTGTGGCCGACCACCTGCATCCCATTATCCTTCAACGCCGCCCGCACCGCCCGCAAATCAATCTTATCGACCGACGCCATCGGCGGCTCCAGCGTCAGGTCCACAAAATCAAGCCCCATCTCCGCCATCCATTCGATTTCCGAAAGGACATCGTGCCCCGGATGATTCATCGCACCGATAAGCATGGCTTTAATCTATGATTTATAATTTACGGTTAACAATTTACTTCGATGTTCGACATTCATTTCTAAACCTCCAACGGTTTATTCTTCGGCAAAATCGCCGCAAACCATCCCCGCGTATCGAGCAGCCGCACATGATCGCGCTTTCGCGCCGCCGGCGTCTCCCATTCCGGCAGGTCCAATTCATTGCGAACCCACTTTGGCAGTTCGCGCGCCTGTTCAGGGCACAACCAGCCGTAAACCGTCAGCAACCCCTTGAGCAAGGGCCGATCTTCCTCCAGCCGATTGAGGAGATGTTGCCAATCAAGTTCCGGGCCCACGGCATAGATGAGATTGAATACATCCGTCCAATCGCAATGATCCCTTTGCATGATGTAAAGTTTGCACCAAAGAAACTCCTCCATCGGCACCACCTTCAACGCCTCCCCGCGCACCGTGGCAGCCGGCGCGCGCTCGAACCATTGCTCATCCGTCTGCGCGCGTTGATTCGCCATCGCCCAGATGATGTCGACAATCACGCCATCTCGCGTGCTGCGATAAATCCAGTTGCGATCGTAAGGCAACTGCGAATAAAAGTCCGCAAATCCCGCCTTGCTCAGCACCTCGACCGCCTTATCGCGGTCCTCGCGCATAATGTAAAAATCAATGTCCTTCGTATTCCGCCAACGTCCGATGTATGTGGCGAGGGCAAACCCGCCTCCGAGCAGGAACCGCAAGCCGGCAGTTCGCAACGCCTGAATCGCGTCCCGATACGTCGCCCATTGTTCATCCGTCACCGCATCCACCCATTCGAATTGCAGATGCGGGGAAAGAATCTTTTTCCCGTTGCGAAAGTTGGCTCGGTCGCCAGGCGGTGTGCCGGTAGTTTTGTTTCGATTGACCATGAACGTTCGGGTGCCGACCGCTAATGCTTCGGCGGTTGTTGCTTTGACGTGGCCGGAGATTTTAAGTCTGATCCCGCCTTGCGGCATCACGCGTCGCTTCAATCTCCTGATCATGTTCCGCGTCCGCGACGCCCTCGTCGTACAATTTCTCGGCCACCGACTGCTCGTCCGGGGCGGGATACGTCGGCGCCTGGCTTCC
>DASZPR010000695.1:0-2758 GCA_035550235.1 Verrucomicrobiia bacterium
AAGAAGTTTTCCTCTGTTGGGAAAAAGATGAGGAAGACATCGAGTTCTGGCACGATCTCGACACGGGCTACGCCGGGCGGGAACGCCTCTAAACCCGTTGCAGCCAATCCTCAATAATCCCAACTGCGGTAAACTTCGTAAATATCCACGCGGCCACCCGGCCAATAATCATTTCCCGCAAAGTTGAACGTCTTGGTGGCGCGATCAAAGTTCAAGGTTTTCGGGCTATCCGGCTTATTGGGATCATAGACGGAGAACACGATCTCTTTTTCCGATTCCGTCGCGCCAAAAAGCAGCACCGAATGGTTAATGGTGAGTTGGGGAAAACGAACAACGTGAACCACCGGCGGGCGATTCTCTTTCAAGTCGGCGAGTAATTGCTCTGCCATGCGAGCCTGGTGCGCGCGGCTGAAAGGGAAAACCATCCTCCAATGGCCGCGCTGAAAATAACTCTGCCACGCCCCGCCGCATTCGTCTTTTAAGAGATGTTCCTGCGCCGCGCTGAATTCGTGAAGATTCGCGTAACCGGGAATTACGATTTTTTTTGCATCGGGCAGGGGATGCGAGGGATCGACGGACACAACACGATCGATCAAACGGCGATAAGTTTTTTCGTCCGCGACCGGTTGCGCAGGCTCAAATTTGGCGTTCTCGAAAAACTGCCGCGCTGAGCGTGCTACGACGAAGCAATGGTGCGTGTAATCGGATTGCGGCTCGCGCCGTTGGTGCACCCATTTGCCGTTGGCATCGAAGTGATATTCCCAAACCAAATCGTTCGCGTAAGCGAAGGTATCCGTTTGAAAATCGAAGGGACGCGAGCCAACAAAGGGCTTACGGCAGGCGCAGCCGCAGAGGGTAATCAATAGCACCGCACACAGGAACAGCGCGCCGAAACTTCGGCGTTCCGTCTTCGATATTCGATATTCGATGTTGGCGCGCATTTTACAACTTGCTCCAAAAGCTATTCGTGCGCTACCTAACTGGCAATGCTTTACGAACGCTGGCTGCAAATCGCGCACAATTTTCCCCGGGAAATAGCCTTGCGCGATTTGACGTCGAACCGCCAATGGACTTTTCAGGAACTGGAAAAGGCGACGGATGCACCCGCGGATGAATCGGGCAAACTGGCTTTTCCAACGGGTGTTTCGGTGGAATTTGTGTTGGCAGTCTTGCGCGCGTGGCGGGTGGGGCAGGTGATTTGTCCAATGGAATCGGACCAGCGCACACCGGAAATCAAATCGGGTCTGTCGCCGGAAATTGCTCATCTGAAGATAACCTCCGGCACCACGGCGGCGCCGCGGTTCGTGGCATTCACCGCGAGTCAATTGATGGCGGACGCGGACAATATCGTGGCGACAATGGGGCTCCGGCGGGAATGGCCGAACCTTGGGGTCATTTCACTCGCGCATTCATACGGATTTTCGAATCTCATTCTGCCGCTGTTGTTGCACGGGATCCCTCTGATCCTTGCGGGCGCGCCACTGCCGGAAATTGTGCTGCGCGCGGCTGCCACGGAATCCGATATGACGCTCGCCGCAGTGCCTGCTTTGTGGCGGACCTGGCACGAGGCGGGCGCCATCCCGCGCAACGTTCGCCTTGCGATTTCCGCCGGTGCGCCGCTCCCGGTTTCTCTTGAGCAAAGTATTTTCGCCTCGTGCGGCCTGAAGGTTCACAATTTTTATGGCAGCAGCGAGTGCGGCGGCATTGGCTATGATGCCAGCTTGAGTGCGCGATTGGACGATTCCTGTGTCGGCGCGCCGATGCGCAACGTGAATCTCTCCGTCGCTGAAAACGGTTGCCTGGAGGTCCGCAGCAACGCAGTAGGCCAAACCTATTGGCCTGAGCCGAGCGCGGCATTGAGTGGCGGAGTTTTCCGCACCAACGATCTCGCGGAGATTTCGGGCGGGCTCGTTTATTTCCGCGGACGCGCCGGCGACCAAATCAATGTGGCTGGCCGAAAAGTTTCTCCCGAAAGCATCGAGAAAGTTTTGGTCGCGCATCCGGGCGTCCGCGAATGCGTCATTTTCGGCGTGCCCAGCTCGGATGTTCAGCGAGGCGATACCATTGTCGCCTGCGTGTCGGCGAATACCAGTGTTTCTGGCGAAGCGTTGAAGCAATTCCTGCTCGCGCAATTGCCGGCGTGGCAAGTGCCGCGTGAATGGTGGCTGGTCGAATCGTTATTCGCCAGCCCGCGGGGAAAGCTTTCACGCGCCGAATGGCGAAAGCGTTACCTTGAAAAAAAGTAGGACTGGCTTCCAGGCTCCCACCCTGGGAGCGCCGGCGTCCCACCGGCGAGTTAAGATTTCTGTTCGCCGCTTAAAGTCAATTCGCCCTGCATGACGGTTTGGCCGTTCACCTTCGCGAAGACCTGCGCCTGGATGAGATTTCCCAGCCGGTTTAAAATTTTTGCCTCCAACTGAATAATCTCGCCCGGTCGCGCGGTGCCGAGAATCTTTATTCCGCGCATCGCAGTCAATTTAAGTCCCCCGAGCGGAGGAATTTGCGGATCGCTTTGGGCCACGGTCCCGGCGAGTTGCGCGGCGGCTTCCACCAAGAGCACGCCGGGAAAAATCGGTTGGCCGGGGAAATGGCCGCGCAGGAACGGCTCATCGCCGCGCACCGTGTATTCGCCCGAGCCGCTCTTGCCTGGATCAAGTTTTTCCAATCGGTCGATAAAGCGAAATTCCGGTCCGTGGGGAAGTGATTTTAGGGCGTCGTCCATTGCGATGCAGCGGCGGTCTGTGACCACCGCCATTAT
>DASZPR010000696.1:0-6877 GCA_035550235.1 Verrucomicrobiia bacterium
AGAATTTAATGCTCCGGCTTGCAGTTTTACAAGCTCTCGTGCCGAAATCGTCATCCGTCAAAAAACGAAACCGTTTCGCAATTTAAAAATCTTCAATGTTTCCAGCCTTTCCTGCCTTCCTAATTCAAAAAATGCCTTGGCCCGAAAACCTTACCGTAAGTTTTTCACGGATGTTAAACTGGTAATAAAAATGAAAAATCTGGCTGCCACCACAACCGCCGAGTCACTCTCTGTTTCGTCGTTGGATGTTCCCTCCATCCAATCGCACAACTCTTTCCGAATCAACATCTCCCAGTTTCATTCCAGCCTATTCCAGCCTGTTCGAAGGGGGGATATACTCGCTTCTTCGACGTTCGGAGTTCGATGTTCAGTGTTCGACGTTCCCCTCTCACCCGCCCCAGTCGTGCCAAATCGTGCCCGATCGTGCCTGTTTTACAGACCACCCACCCCGAAACCACATGAAAGCACAACTTGACGGAACCCCTCTATTTAACCTAATTTCTCCGGCTCGCTGGATGGCGGAACCACAGGCTCGCCCCAACATTTTCAGCGATTTAACCGAATTAACGGAAAGGTTTGTTTTGTGAATGTATCGGTAGAAAATCTCGCCCCGTGCAAAAAGCTCGTCCGGGTCGAAGTCGAAGCGCAGCAGGTGGATGACACGTTCGCCACCATTACGAAGGATTTCCAGCGCCAGGCTTCCCTGCCCGGCTTTCGCCCGGGCAAGGCGCCCCGCGACATGGTCATCCGCAAATATGACAAGGACATTTCCGATGAGGTGAAGCGCAAGCTGATTTCCGATTCCTATCGCAAGGCGCTTGATGAAAAGAAGCTCGAGGTGGTCGGTTATCCGGACATCGAGGAGATCCAATTCGGCCGCGGTCAGACGCTGCAATTTGCCGCCACCGTCGAGACGGCGCCGGAATTTGAATTGCCGGAATACAAGGGCATCGAGGTGAAGAAGGAAAATCGCTCGGTGACCGATGCCGATGTGGATAAGGCCATCAACGCGCTGCGCGAGCAGCAGATCAGTTTCAAGACGGTGGAGCGCCCGGCGCAAACCGGAGAGATCGCGGTGGTGAATTACACGGGCACTTCCGACGGCAAACCGATCACGGACATCGCGCCGACGGCGATGGGGTTGACGGAGCAGAAAAATTTCTGGGTGGAGATGGAAGCAAAGTCGTTCATCCCCGGTTTCGCGGATCAATTGATTGGCGCGAAGGCCGGCGATAAGCGGACGGTGAATGTGGATTTCCCCGCGGATTTCGTGACGCCGCAACTCCAGGGCAAAAAGGGCGTTTACGAAGTGGAAGTGGTGGAGGTGAAGGAGAAGGTGCTGCCGACGGTGGATGATGCGTTCGCGAAATCATTCGGCGCGGAGGATGTGCAGAAATTGCGCGAGGGCGTGCGCCGCGATCTGGAGAACGAATTGAATTACGCGCAGAATCGCAGTGTGCGCAATCAGCTCATCGGCTCGCTGATGAGCAAGGTGAATTTTGAATTGCCCGAGAGCGCGGTGCAGAACGAAACGCGCAACGTGGTTTATGATCTGGTGCGCGAGAATCAAAAGCGCGGTGTGCCGCGCGAATTGATCGAGCAGGAGAAGGATAAAATTTATTCCGCCGCCGCGCAGAACGCGAAGGATCGCGTGAAGGTGTCGTTCCTGCTGCAAAAAATTGCGGAGAAGGAGAGCATCAAGGTGTCGCAGGAAGAGGTCGCGCGCCGCGTGCAGACGATGGCGGCGATGTACCAGATTCCGCCGGAGAAATTCGTGAAGGATTTGCAGAAGCGCAACGGGTTCGTGGAAATTTACGACCAACTCGCGAACGAGAAGGTGCTGGAATTCCTCCAGCAAAACGCGAAGGTTGAGGAAGTGCCGGCGGGGACGTTGCTGAAGCCTGAAGGGGCGCCGGCGTAACCGTGTGGTAGCCGCAGACGTTAGTCTGCGCCGATCATATCAGTGCGAGAAAAATATGGCGCCGACTAATGTCGGCGGCTACGCAGGGCTTTCACGCTCCAAACCGCCAGGCAAAACCCCGCACATAAGCCGAGTGCCAGCAGAATCTCCGCTGGCTTCGGCGAGAACACGAGAATGAACCCGCGCCCCTTCACCAGCGCCGAGAAGCTCGAAACGAAAAACGGCATCATATACAGCCGGGCGATCTGCCACGCCGTAAGTTTGTTGCCATGCGCGGTGGAACTGATGTAGAGCGCAGTGCCGACAATACCTGAGAGCCCAAGCGACGTCAGCCAGATGAGCGGGCTGGGATCAAAGTAGTGGATCAGCACGACGAGATACCAGATGAGATAGCACCAGAGGATAATTCGCCCGATGGTGAGGTTGGCGAAGTATCGGGCGAGCGCTTTCATCCCGCTCACGACGACGGCGGCAGCCGCAGCGTGGCATCGAGCGGTTGGACGTCCGCGAATTCCTTGCCGCTCGTTTCGGTGCCGCGCAACTTTTGAATGCGTTCACCAGCGGGGCGCACCCTGCGCTCATAGCTGCTCACCGCTTCGTTGAAAGCCTCATTTGCCTTGGACAATCCATCGCGAATGCGCTCGAAGTGCTCGGTGAATTTGCAAATGCGCGTGAACAATTCCTGCGCGGCCTCGGCGATGGCGGCGGCGTTTTCCGTCTGCGCATGTTGCTGCCAGCTCACGGAAACCGAGCGCAGCAAGGCGATGAGTGACGCGGGTGTGGCGAGCAAAATGCGTTTCTCGGCGGCCCAGACGATCAAATCGTGATCGCCTTCCAGCGCGGCGCTGAACAGGGATTCCGCGGGCACGAAAAGCACGACGTAATCGAGCGCGTTGGAAAATTGGCGCGGGTAATCGCGATCGGCGAGCGCTTTGATCGTGTTCTTGAGTTTTGAGGCGTGGGCGGCGAGGGATTGCGCACGCTTGACGGGGTCGGCGCTTTCAATGGCGTTGAGAAAATCGAGGTCGGGGACTTTGGCGTCAACGATGATGACGCGCTCACCGGGCAAGCGGACGACGAGGTCCGGCTTGGAATCGCCTTCGACGGCTTGCTCGCTGAAATCGCAATGCGCGCTCATGCCCGCGGCTTCCACCACGCGTCGCAGGGTTTCCTCGCCCCAACGGCCGCGCGCCTGGTTGGAGGTGAGCACCATGCGGAATTGCTGGGTTTCGTTGGCGAGGGATTGGCTCTGTTGCGAGAGCAAATCGAGCTGTTTCTTCACTTCGCCGAGCGTGGAGGATTGGGCGGCTTCGCTTTGCTGCAATTGCTTGCGGTAGGAATCAAGTTGTTGTTTCAACGGCTCGACGAGGGTTTTGATGGCTTCCTGCCGCTGGGCCAGATCGCCTTTGGCGGCTTCCTGGAATTTGCCAAAGGATTGTTCGGCGAGGCGCAGGAATTCCGGCGCGGATTGTTTGAGCGTATCGGCGCTGAGAGCTTTAAACGTGTCACGCAGGTCGGCAAGCGCTTTGGTCTGCAATTCCTTGGTTTCCGCAAGCGCCTTCTCGTGCAAGTCGCGTTGTTCAGCGAGCAGTTTTTCGGCGGCGGTTTGTTTGGCTTCGGCGGCGGCGCGGGCGGCGGTGGCTTCGGCGATTTGAGAACGGAGCTTTACGAGCTCGGCTTCGCGCTGGGAAACTTGCTGGCGCAATTCTTCCTCCAAGCGATTATCCGCGGGCGCGATGGGGCGGCGGCGGGAGCCGAGAAGCCAGCCGATAATGAAGCAGAAAACTCCACCGACGGCAAAGCCTATGAGAAGGTTGGTCATGGCGGAGTTTGGTATAGGAACCAAAGAGACAGGCGAGACGCCTGTCCTACGATCAAAAATGCGCGATGACTTCGATTTCCACGTTCGCGCCTTTGGGCAACGCGGCGACCTGGATGGTGGAACGCGCCGGGAAATCGGTCGTGAAATATTTCGCGTAGATTTCGTTCATGCCGGCGAAGTCGCCGAGGTTCGTCAGGAACACCGTGCTTTTGACGACGTTGGCGAAGGTGAGCTTCTGGTCTTCCAGAATCGCTTTGACGTTTTCCAAAACGCGCTCGGTTTGGGCTTTGATATCGCCGGAAATCAGGTTGCCGTCCTTCGGATCGATCGGGATTTGTCCGGCGCAGAACAGCAGGTCGCCAATGCGCACAGCGTGGTTATAGGGGCCGACGGCGGCGGGTGATTTCGCGGGTTTGATGATTGTCTTGGTAGCCATGATTAAATTTATATTTGTTCGAGGGGCACAATGCAGGAATTTGCGGCGGTCGTAAATCGGAAATCGCGGCTGAAAAAGCGTTTCGGGGGTCTTCACCCCATTGTTGGCGCAGGTATTCGACGGCAATCTTATGCCACCGTCGCGCATGGGGCTTTGCGATCAAAATTGTTCGCGGATAATTATGAATTTTAAAACGCTCGGCCTCAAATTTTCGACGGAAAACATTAACTATGGCTAAACACATGACTAATTCAAACACACCCACTCAGGAACAGATTGCACGGCGCGCTTACGAGATTTTCATTGAACGCGGGCAACCGGAAGGCCGCGATCTTGAGCATTGGCTTGAGGCGGAAAGACAATTACGCGCGGCAGGACAGAGCAAGAATGCGCCGGTGACGGCAACCTCGAGCGCCACCAGTGCGCCCATCCGCGCGACGCAACCTGCCACGGCAACAAACGGTCGTTCCTCGGGAAATGGCCGGGCGAAATCCGCGGCAGCAGCGAGAAAGTAATCCCATGCCGGACAAAAAAACCATTGAACGCGCGCGGCGGGACGCGCGCGAAGGCAAATCGCCGAGCACACAGGCCGGTGAATTTGTGCGGGCAGAGATTGACAAGGTACGCCAGGGCAAACATGGCGTGCGCAATACCAAGCAGGCGATTGCCATTGGACTTTCCGAGGCGCGGCGGGCGGGAGTAAAGCTCCCGCCGCCGGCCAAGGGCAAGACTTCCGAGAAGACGCGCAAGAGCGCGGCGATTGCGTATCGCAAGGGGCAACGTCACGAACCCATTTCAGCGAAACGTTCACGGGCGCGGGAAAAGGCTTTGAAGCGCGAGTCACGCGGCGGGGTCTCGCGCGCGGCCCTTTCGCGGCAAGCCAAGGCATCATGGCGCCGACGCAGTGCACGGGCGCGGTCTGCGTCAGCCCATAAGGCTGCAATGACGCGCACGCGGTCGCAGAGGTTGCGAAGGCGGTAATACGAACTTCGACTTTGTCTCGCGCGTTTGCACGCGACAAATACAAGGCGGCGCAGTAGCGCCGCCTTACTTTTTAGAACTGCCGCAGAAATCTCAAATCGTTCTCGTAAAACAAACGAATGTCGCTGATGCCATAACGGATCATGGCGATGCGTTCGATGCCGAAGCCGAAGGCCCAGCCGGTCCAGACTTCGGGATCGTAGCCGACGTTCTCGAAAACTTTGGGGTGCACCATGCCGCACCCGGCGATTTCCAGCCAATCCTTGCCCATCTTTTTCACGAGCGAGCTGGTGAAATCGATTTCGAAGCTGGGTTCGGTATAGCTAAAATAATGCGGGCGGAAACGGATTTTCACGTCTTCACCCATCAGTTCGCGGAACACGAATTCCACGGTCCCTTTCAGGTCGGCGGCGGTGACGCCTTTGTCCACGTAGAGGCCTTCGACTTGTTGGAAGGTGGGGTTGTGCGTGGCGTCGGCGTTGTCGCGGCGGTAGACGCGGCCCGGGACGATGATGCGGATGGGTGGCGGTTGCTTTTCCATCACGCGGATTTGGACGGAGGAGGTGTGAGTTCTGAGCAAAAGTGAGCTGCGATTCCCCTCACCCCGGCCCTCTCCCCCAGGAGAGGGAGAAGTTGTTCCAGCGGTGGTTCCAGATTGAGACGAAGGGTTGTTCGAGCCGGTCGCCAGATAAAATGTGTCTTGGGTGTCGCGCGCGGGGTGGTCGGCAGGGGTGTTCAGGGCGTCGAAGCAATGATATTCGTCTTCGATTTCCGGACCGTCGGCGACGACGAAGCCGATTTTGCGGAAGCTGCGGACAATGTCTTCCGTGACTTGCGTGAGCGGGTGGAGTTTGCCGAGGACACGGCGGCGGCCCGGCAGGGTGAAATCGGTAGGCTCTTTGGGCAGCGCGGCTTTCAGTTCGAGTTCTTCGCGGCGTCCCACAAGGGCGGCTTCGAGTTCGACTTTGGCGGCATTAACGGCTTTACCGGCGATAGGCTTTTCCTCTTTGGAAAGAGTGCCGAGCCGTTTCATCAGGGCGGTGAATTTGCCGTTGGCGCCGAGCCAGGCGCCTTTGGTTTGCTCCAGCGCGGCGAGGTCGGGCGCGGCTTTCAATTCGGCGACAGCGGCCTGTTTCAGCGGTTCAATTTCGTCGAGTAATCCGGGCATAATGGAGCGCAAAGCTTATGATGAAAGCAGGAAGGCAGGAAGCGAATTTGTTATACGGGGAACATCCAACATCCAACACCCAACGCCGAACATCGAAGTGCGGTAAAAGAAAACGGGCGGCCATTGCTGGCCGCCCGTTGTGCTTAAAATTTAATTCGAACTACGCCTTGATCAAGGTTGCGGCGGGCTTGTTCTTGAGCGCGGCTTTGGCGACGTTCACGATTTCGGTGAACGCGGCGGGGTCGGTCGCGGCAATGTCCGACAGAACCTTGCGGTCCAGCGCGCATTGGGCGGCTTTCAAGCCTTCCATAAAACGGCTGTATGTCAAACCGAGTTCGCGGACGGCGGCGTTGATGCGGATCTGCCAGAGGTAACGGAAGGTGCGCTTTTTAGCGCGACGATCGCGGTAAGCATACTGGCGGCCGTGGTCAACGGCGTCGGAAGCGTAACGGTAAAGTTTGGAGCGGCGCATCCGGAAGCCTTTGGCGGCCCGGATCATTCTTGTGCGGCGCTTGCGGGAGGCGGGAGAATTGGTAACGCGCATGGGTC
>DASZPR010000697.1:0-2415 GCA_035550235.1 Verrucomicrobiia bacterium
GGAATTGTCCTGCGCGGGAGCGGAAACGGGCCCGGCGGCAGCACGATTGCCATGCGTGGCGGACGCCATGTTGCCATCGCTTCGGGCACTGCCCGGGACCGCAATCGGCCAAGAACTATCGACGACGAAGAATTACCTTCCGAAGGCCAATCCTCCGGCGCGGGCCGGACGTTCATCGTTGATACCTACGTTCCCTCTGGCGCCACTAGTTTTACGGTGACAAACGCCGCCGGATTTTCAATGGGCGACACGATTGAAATTCGCCGCCCCGTCACTACTGCGTGGGTGAAATTCATGGAGATGGACAACCTCACACGCGACGGGCGGCCGCAAACGTGGATTCGCGCCGGCACCACCATCCCCATCGAGCGGCGCATCGCGGCGATTTCCGGAAATAAAATCACGCTCGAAGTGCCACTCTCCGATTCCATCGATTCCAAATACTTGAATCCGCCGGGGACGGCGGTCGTGAAAGTGCGCCCGCCGGCGCGGCTCACGCAAATCGGTATTGAAAACCTGCATATCGAATCGCCCGCGCAACACGTGAATCACACGCAGGAGCTTTACACCGCGTTGCGAATCAATGGCGAGGATTGCTGGGTGCGCGATGTGGTCATCGATGAAACCATGAATAGCGTGAGCATCGGCGGGCGGCGCATCACGCTCGAAAAAGTGACGGTCAATCGCAAGGCGCTCCATCTCGGCGCATCCAAGCCGGCAGAATTCGCGCCGAACGGCGACCAGATCCTGCTCGACCGCTGTTCCGTCAACGCGGACAACGTGTGGTTTGCCGCCACCGGCGGCGGGCATTCCGGGCCGATTGTTTTTCTCAATTGCGCCTTTAGCGGCAACGGCCACATCGAAGGTCACATGCGTTGGTCCACGGGAATGTTGCTGGACAATTGCTCGCTGCCGGATGGCGGCATCGATTTTAAAAATCGCGGCGCAATGGGCTCCGGCCATGGCTGGGGAATCGGCTGGGCGGTCGCGTGGAATTGCGTCGCGAAATCCTTCGTCGTGCAGCGCCCACCCGGCGCGTATAACTGGGCCATCGGTTGCATCGGCGAACGCGACCTCCTGGCCCGGCCGTTCGATGCCTCGCCCGTTTTGCCCGAAGGCACATTTGATTCCCACGGAAAACCGGTTAACCCGCAAAGCCTCTATCTCGCGCAACTCGCCGAACGTCTCGGGCCGAAGAGTCTGAAAAATATTGGTTATTCATCGCCGGAAATTAAATCCTCGGAGAAGGTAGTAGCCACGAGTGAAATCCCGATGCGATAAGGCCCTCGCGCCAAAGCGGGGTGTAGGGCTAAATTGGAAAAGTTGTACGAATTTCGACGACAATAGCATCTGGACGAAACGTCGCCGCCGGGATTATTCAAATCTCCGGCGGCCACTCCTCCTTGACGGGCGACGAAATCGCCCGTTTCTCGCTTAACTTCAGCGTCCCAACATTTTGGCGACGATGAAAATCAGCAACGCACCGCCCAGCCCGCCTCCGAACAACAAGTACAGAAGCGCGTAACCAGCGGCCCCAAACATCGGTATCATTGCAATCATAGAGTTCTCCTTTTCTTGATTCAATCTCCCCCACCCGACGGCAAAGCGCAACGTAGGTGAATTACGCCTTCCCGCGCTTCTCCCGTTGGAGATATTAGAGGCATGTATGAGGAGTTTCCCATTCTTATTGCGGAAGATGACGAAAACGACGCAATTATCCTGGAGCGCGCCCTGCGCAAGGTGGGTTTTGAAAATCCATTTCGTTTTTGCCGGGATGGCACCGAGGTCCTCGAATATCTCCGCGGCGAGGGGCGGTTCCAAAATCGCAAAGAATTTCCCTTCCCACGCGTTCTGATCACTGATTTAAAAATGCCGAAACTGGGCGGTATCGACATTCTGAAATGGCTCTATCACCACCCGGATTGCAATCTGATACCGAAAATCGTTTTCACCGCCTCCAAGCATGCATCCGATATCCACGAAGCTTACAAATGGGGCGCCAACTCCTATCTCGTCAAACCCGGTGGCTACGAACAACTCACTCAGATGCTGAAGGTGTTCTTCGAGTATTGGAACATGTGCGAAAAACCCACCCTGCCGGGCAAATGCTAAATCAAGGCGCTTTTCGCACGCGGAAGAATTGAGCGTCGGCGGGCGTGTTGGTATTGAAAGTCTGGGTGAAATTCGTCGCCATCAGGTTCGTCGCCAACGCCGTCCAATTCACAAGGTCCGGCGAGCTTTCCACTGTATACTGCTGGCCGGGCACGGATTCCCAATTCAACGTCAACGTCGGATTGCTGCGCGTAACTGACAATAGCTGGAACGGATTTTGGTAGGGATTTTTGAAAACCATCAGCACTGGCAAATGGTCAGAGGCAATCCGGTCGTCGTTGCTGTTCAAATTCGGGGGCACCG
>DASZPR010000698.1:0-3619 GCA_035550235.1 Verrucomicrobiia bacterium
AACTCCGTTCCAACCCTCGTGTGCTGCAGCCTATGAAGCTCGCTATCAATCGTGCCTTGCTTGGCTAGAAATTCATCATAGTTCCGCTTTGGCAGCAGACCCGCTTGAAAGCCAATTTCCGAAAGCCGCGTATCGGCGTTATCCTGTCGCAGCAGGAGGCGATACTCCGCCCGGGACGTAAACATCCGATACGGCTCAACTGTGCCCTTGGTGACCAGATCGTCAATCAACACCCCGATGTAAGCTTGGTCGCGCCGCAGAACAATCGGCGACTTCTCCTGAACGCGCAGCGCTGCATTCATCCCCGCCATCAACCCCTGCGCCGCCGCCTCTTCATACCCCGACGTGCCGTTGATCTGCCCCGCCAGATAAAGGTTCTGGCAAACCTGAGTTTCGAGCGAAGGATACAACTGGGTCGGGAAGGCAAAATCGTATTCGACCGCATAGGCGGGTCGCATGATTTCTGCCTGCTCACACCCAATGATTGTCCGCACCATATCCACCTGCACCTCGAACGGCAGGCAAGTGGAAAACCCGTTCACATAAATCTCATCCGTGGCAATACCTTCCGGCTCCAAAAAGATCTGTTGCCGCTCCTTTTCAGGGAACTTGACGATCTTATCCTCAATAGACGGGCAATACCGCGGCCCTACGCCTTCAATCACCCCAGAATACATCGGTGACTTGTGAATGTTTGCGCGAATGATTTCAGCGGTTTTGTCCGTGGTGAAAGTAATGTAACACGGCAATTGGCCATCAATTTTATCCAAAATGGAGCCCGGTGGGTATTTTCCATTCGAATGGCCGAAGTCCTTCGGGTTCGTCCCGGAATGTTCCACGTGGAACAAATCGTTCTTCCAATAGGTGAAATAGGGGACCGGCTCGTCGCCGGGCTGAACGTCCGTTTTGGAAAAATCAATGGACCGACGCAGCAAGCGGGGTGGGGTGCCGGTCTTTAGCCGCCCCAACTCCAGTCCCAGTTCCTTCAACGACCCGGACAAGCTCATCGCGGCGGATTCCCCTGCTCGCCCCCCGGATTGCTGGTTCGAGCCAATATGCATCAGCCCCCGCAGAAACGTCCCCGTCGTCACCACGACCGTCTTGCCATGATATTGAACTTCCAGAGTCGTCTCCACTCCGAACGCTCGCCCGTCCCGATGCAAAATCTTCGAGGTCTGCCCCTGCTTCACATCCAGGTTCGGCTCGCGCTCGCAAACCCATTTTAGCCGAAATTGATATGCCTTCTTGTCGCATTGAGCACGTGGTGCCCAAACCGCCGGACCTCTTTTCGTGTTCAGCATCCGGAACTGAAGCCCCGTCATATCCGTTGCCTTGCCTATCTCCCCGCCCAACGCATCAATCTCGCGAGCCAAATGTCCCTTGGCCAATCCCCCAATGGCAGGATTGCAAGACATCTGGCCGATGGTGTCTGCGTTGATAGTTAAGAGCAGTGTCTGGCAACCCATCCGCGCTGCCGCCAACGCCGCCTCAACCCCGGCATGTCCAGCGCCCACCAGGATCACATCATAAATTTTCGGATATACGAACATGTACGGATTCAAATCAGGGCTTATACGGAATACTATAACGTTATAGTAGCTCAGCAACCACTATAATAAACGAGCATTTAGTAAACGATAACGTTATTATTAATCATTTTTCACTAAAAGGATAAAAGATTGAATCTGCTCTCCTATATAAATATAAATAGCGCGCCCGATTGCCCCTCATGCGATGCGCTTGAAAAATCGATGGGCAGATTCTCATAAACAAGTTTCCAGAATAGCACGGAATATCCGGGGAGAAAATCACGAACCAAAAAAAATGAAAAGGTTTAACTGACAGCCAACACATCTCCGATGTAGCGCCGTCGTCTCGGCAGCGAGTGACGGCGGCCTCGCCACCAGTCATTTGAGACACAATGAACGACCCTTGGAGCCATGAAAAAAAGGGTTTTGAGGTAGGGCGCGCCACTCCGTGCGCGCCGTCGTTCGGCCGGAATCAAACTCTTAGTCCAGCCACAGCTTGGTGCGTCCAACCCCGCGTCCAACAACGTTCCGGGTAACAATTGTGTGACACCCGGATTTTAAGTTGAAGGATATTCCCGATGGAGCCAGACTTCGCGACCAATGACGCGGAAGATTTTAGTAACCGTTCTTTTCTGTCTTTCACTCGCGTGCTTCGGCCACGCGGCGCCGAACGCGGAGCGGCATGTCGTCGTGATGGTTTGGGATGGCATGCGACCGGACTTCGTGAACCGCACGAATACCCCCGCGCTTTTTGAACTCGCGCAATGCGGCACCTTCTTTGCCCACAATCACCCTGCCTATGTCAGCTCCACCGAGGTCAACGGCACCGAACTCGCCACGGGCGCGTACCCCGAACACAGCGGCATCATTGGTAATCGTGAATATCGATCAACCCTCGACTCGAACTCTCCCATCGCCACCGAATCCCTGGACGTGATGCGCGAAGCAGATCGGCAGGGCGGCTACCTGCATGTGCCAACCCTCGCGGAGACTTTGCAAAAACAAGGCTACCAAACTGCCATCGCCGGCACGAAACCGGTGGTGCTGCTCCAGGACCGTGCCGCCCGGCCCGAAGGCGCAACCAACCTGGTTCTGTTTGAAGGCCAAACGTTGCCGCCCGGCGCCGTGGCCGGCATCACGAATGCGCTCGGACGGTTCTTTGACAAGGGCGGCTCCAAAACGAATCGCGACCTTTGGACTGCGCGCGCCCTCACCGAAAATCTCTGGAAGGACGGCGTGCCCGCGTTTTCGCTCCTGTGGATGGCCGAGCCCGACAATACCCAGCACGCAACCGGTGTCGGCTCAGCACAATCACTCGCAGCCATCCGCAATTCCGACCACGCGCTGTCGTTGGTCGTCGCGGCGTTAAAAGCAAAAGGCGTTTATGACACCACGGACATTTTTGTCGTCTCCGATCACGGGTTTTCCAACATCTCTACAAATGTAAATATGGTGCAGCATTTGCGCGCCGCTGGTTTTCACGCGGTGCGGAAATTTAACGCTCCGCCCACAACCGGTGATGTGCTGCTCGTCGGACTCGGCGGCACCGCCTTGCTCTACGTGACCGGACACGAGGAAAAAACCATCGATGCACTCGTCAAGTTTTTGCAAACCGAAGATTCCGTCAGCACCATTTTGACTGCGCATCCCCACGAAGGCACGTTCGCCTTGGACGACGCCTTGATCCATTCCAAAGACGCACCCGACGTCGTGATTGCGTTTCGCTGGACGTCGAATACGAACGCCCAGGGCGTGCCCGGAACTCTTGTTTCCGAATCGCAAGGCTCGAATATTTCACCGGCGGCGCAAAAAGCAACGCACGCGAGCTTGAGCCCATTCGACATGCATAACACCCTCGTCGCCGCCGGTCCGGATGTGCGGCCGGGATTCGTGGACGAAACCCCGTCCGGCAACGTCGATGTGGCCCCCACGATTTACAAAATTCTCGGCGCAAAACCCCCGGCCACCCTCAACGGCCGCGTATTGACCGAGGCGCTGGTTGCTTCCGACGCGAAACCGCCGGTCGTCCAAAAGAAACAATTGCGCGCGCAAGCAAAACTTCCCACGGGTGATTGGGAGCAGACGCTAAC
>DASZPR010000699.1:0-8707 GCA_035550235.1 Verrucomicrobiia bacterium
ACGCGTCGAATCAACAAAAACCTCACCGGCCGGTTGCAATACAGCTTCGATTACTATCGCGAGGGCAGCAGTGGCGGCGCCAACGACTTTCGTGCCCACGCCGTTTTTGCGGTCCTGAACCTCCGTTTGCCCTGAGAAGCGGCCAAAGACAAGCCGGGCCGAACGGCCTTAATCCCCCCAGCGAACCGAACCTCTTACTGGTCTCAAAACGTGAACGGGCTGAGCCCAGGAATGAACGGGCCGAAATTGGATGGAGATCCGCCTCGCGTGCGGCCCCAGGCGAGCCCTTAGCCTCTGTTTTGCCCCGCCACATCGAACCAGCATCATCAGCCGGCTATTCAATGAGCGAGTCATACCATTAAGACGTTTTTAAACGCCATTTGTTCCGTGGTTTTCACTGGAGATTTGACGCTTTTCCCGCACACTGAATTCACAATCAAGGGAACTTTTCGCGCAGTGACTCGTCCTATTTAAGATGAAATTATTATGGGTCCAGGCCTGAATTTTGAAAGCGTGGTCGAGCGGTTCTACGAGCCGCTCTATCAATTTGCTTTTGGCCTGACGCGCGCCGAAGCCGACGCGTGCGATCTGACCCAGCAGACTTTTTATGTATGGGCGACCAAAGGGCATCAACTGCGGGACCAGACAAAAGTGAAGACCTGGCTTTTTACCACTCTGCACCGCGCGTTCCTCGAAAGCCGGCGGCGCCAGGTGCGCTTTCCCCATTACGAACTGGACGAAGTGCCCCTGGACCTCCCCACGCTCTCGCCGGCCACCGTCAATGAACTGGACTCCCCGCAAGTGCTCAAAGCCCTTGGAGAAATTGATGAAATCTACCAGGCACCCGTCACACTCTTTTATCTCGAAGATTGCCCCTATAAAGAAATTGCCGAAATCCTCGATATCCCAATTGGCACCGTAAAATCGCGCATGGCACGCGGCATCGCCCAATTACAAACCATCCTGACTCGGGACGACCGGGAAAGCCATCGCGAAAGAAAAAATGACTAACGAACAGGCAAAACAAATTTTGCAACTGTACCGCCCGGGCACAGCCGATGCCACCGACCCCGCTTTCGCCGAGGCCTTGGAAGCGTGCGAGCGGGATGCGGAATTGAAGCAATGGTTCAGCAACCATTGCGCCCTCTATGCCGCCATCCGGTCGAAACTCAAAAAGATCCCCGTGCCCGAAGGGTTGAAGGAACAAATCATTGCCGAACGCCAGGTTCATCGCACTCCCGTTTGGCAAAAAGCCGTTCTCACCGCGGGCGCCGTCGCAGTTGCTGTCATGGCCGTCATGTTTCTAAATCCGTATTTCGGCCCTAGTGAGCCGCACGATTTTGCCGCTTACCGTAGTTACATGGGCTCGGTGGCGGAAAAGAGTTACGGAATGGATACGAACTCTTCCGACCTCGACGCCATTCGCACCTACCTCGCCGGGAAAAAAGCGATTGCCGATTACGTGCTGCCCGAACCGTTGCAGAAAAATGCCAAAGCACTCGGCTGCGTTGCCACCACGTGGCAGGGAAAACCCGTCACCATGGTTTGCTTCCAAACCGATCGTCCGGTAACCGATCCCACCCACCATTCCGACCTTTGGTTGTTCATCAGCGGAAACACCATCGCCAAAGACGCTCCGCAGGCCGGCACGCCAAAGTTTGAAAAATCGAACGACCTCATCACCGCAAATTGGACCGTAGGCAATCGAACCTACGTGCTGGCAACCAGGGGAGACCCGCAATTCCTCAGCAAATATCTTCCTGGAAACACAGTCCTTTAAGGAGTTTTTGGAAAGATCAAAGAGACGGTCTATTCCGGAATGATGCAGTTGTTCTTTTGGGGAGCGCAGTCGCCCCGGGCCGAACAAAAGGGGTGCGGAAGCACTAAACGGTGACTCATTTCAAGCGCTACCGTGAACCGCGAGGCGCGATTCACTGCACCCGAGGCGGGCGCGCTCCCATTCCAATTGAATCGTTCCGGTTAGAGCTCTAATTACCAGAAGGTGTCGAAGAGGTCGGATACATCGGGTTTCCATACGTCTCCGAGTTGCGTTCCACACTCATGTGCGCCAACACCCATGAAATATCGTCCGTCCCATCCGTAATCACCATCGGCAGCACCGGATTAATCCCATAAGCCCGCGCTGGCTGCCTCGTGCTCGGGTTGCGCCAGTGATGAAAGTCCGAATGCCCATCGGCAAATGAAAAACTCGCCCCGCCATCATGATACGATGCCGGCAAATCATTCCACGTCGGCTGCGCCAGCTCGCGATTCAGGAAATATCCGTCATCGATGCTGTCGGGATGTTCATCCAGAAAAACAAAAATATCCGCCGGGCGCGGAATGCTGACCGTCCGGAAAAACTGCACATAACTCGGGTTATTGAGATTCGTCCCCGTCTGCGAAAAACCGCCCGCGTCGCCCACCATCGCATTCATCGAATAACTTCGCACGCGCCTTGCCCAGCCATTTTGCCGCTGCAAATCGCTCAGCACATTGTCTGAAGGACAATGATACAACGCCGCCGTCTTGCTCGTGTACGGCCCCAGACCCGTCGTCACCACTGCCGCAGCATTCGTATTGTCCGGATTCAACTCCCAATTCTCCACGTTGTTCACCCAATTTTCCGCCATGCTCGTCCCGGCAATCGACGGCATCGCCACCGGATTACGCGCGCTCTGGCCCAGGTTATAAGCCAACTGACCATTGTGATCGTCTGCGTAAACCATCCACGCAACTGTGAGCTGCTTGGTATTGTTAAGGCAAAAACTCCCCTGCGCCCGTGCCTTGGCCCGCGCCATCGCCGGCAAAATTAAGCTGGCAATAATGGCAATGATCGAAATGACTACCAGCAATTCGATCAAAGTAAATGCGCGCCCGGCTTTCGGGTGGGAGATTCTGATTGCTGGCGGAACGCTCATGAATGAGTGCGTCTTAAATCGTCGCAACCAAACGATAGCATATTCCCCGGAACTGAAAAGTCTTTTTGACCAAATCCTGCAACCCCTTTGGTTACAATTAGTAGAAAAGCTGATAACAGAGCCGTTAATTACAGCCCTCTCACGCATCGCCGAACTTGGGATTTGGCATTTGAGATTTCTCTGGAACTTGGAGCTTGGATCTGGCGCTTCTCACCCTTGCTTGCTAACCCGGAACACAATCGTTTATGTTCGCCGGGCATTATGTCAGGACGCAGGCAATATCCGTTTCATTTGATCGAACCCAAATGGCAACAGCACTGGGACGCCCAACAAACTTTCCGCGCATGGAACCCCGGCGAAGTGCTTCCGCAGGGACATCCATTCGCGCAGCGCTACGGGTTTGAAAACAAAGCTGTCACCGCCGCACAACTCCCGCCGAAGTTCTACATCCTCGACATGTTCCCCTACCCGTCCGGCGCCGGCCTGCACGTCGGCCATCCGGAAGGTTATACCGCCACCGATATCCTCGCGCGCTACCAACGCGCCCGCGGCCGCCACGTCTTGCACCCCATGGGCTGGGACGCCTTCGGCCTCCCGGCCGAGCAATACGCCATCAAAACCGGCCAGCACCCGCGCAAAACCACCGAAGCCAACATCACCACCTTCAAGCGCCAGATCAAATCCCTCGGCTTCAGCTACGACTGGACCCGCGAAGTCGATACCACCGACACCAATTATTTCAAGTGGACACAGTGGATTTTTCTCAAGCTGTATAACAGCTATTTCGACTATTTCCACAATAAGGCGATGCCGATTGAACTGCTTAAAGACGCAGTTTCCGAAATCCCAAAACGCCAAACCGAATGGGCAAACAACGATTACCTTAACAGCCTTCGAAACGTCACCCGAGGGGAATCCGAAGATGCGATACGCAGACATATTATAGACAGTCGACGTCTCGCTTTCGTCACTGAAGCCCCTGTGTGGTGGTGCGAACAACTCGGCACCGTGCTCGCGAACGAAGAAGTCATCGATGGCAAAAGCGAAGTCGGCGGCTTCCCCGTCATTCGCCGCCCCATGCGCCAATGGATGCTCCGCATCACCGCCTACGCCGAGCGTTTGCTCTCGGACCTCGACACCATCGACTGGACCGATTCCCTCAAGGAAATGCAGCGCAACTGGATCGGCAAAAGCGAAGGCGCCGAAGTCGATTTCGCCGTAGCAGCGTCTCGGCAGAGCGCCGCTGAAACTCCAATCATTCGCGTCTTCACCACGCGCCCCGACACCTTGTTCGGCGCGACCTACATGGTGCTGTCACCGGAACACAAACTCGTCGCCCAAATCACGACGCCGGAACAGAAGAAAGCCGTGGAAGATTACAAAGCATTCGCCGCCGGCAAAAGCGACCTCGAACGCACCGAACTTGCCAAGGAAAAAACCGGCGTGTTCACCGGGGCCTATGCGATCAATCCCGTCACCGACAAACAAATCCCCATCTGGATCGCCGACTACGTCCTCGCCAGTTACGGCACTGGCGCCATCATGGCCGTCCCCGCGCACGACGAACGCGATTTTGAATTCGCGAAAAAATTCGATCTTTCCATCGTGCAAGTCGTCCAGCCGCCCGATCCCAAAACCGACTGGCAAGGCTTCGTCGATGATGGCACCGCGGTAAATTCCGCAAGCGCTGAACTCTCACTCAACGGCCTCCCCACCCAGGAAGCCAAAAAGAAAATCACCGCCTGGCTCGAATCCAAAGGTCTCGGCAAAAAAACCATCAACTACAAACTCCGCGACTGGCTCTTCAGCCGCCAGCGTTACTGGGGCGAACCCTTCCCCATCATTTGGAAACGCGACGCCGCTGGAAATCTCTATCACGAAGCCCTGCCCGAAAGCGCGTTACCCCTCCTGCCGCCCAAGCTCGACGACTACAAACCCACCCCCGACGGCCAACCCCCGCTCGCCCGCGCGCAGGATTGGGTGAACTTGCCCGACGGTTCGACACGCGAAACCAACACCATGCCCCAATGGGCCGGCTCGTGTTGGTATTACCTCCGCTATCTCGACGCAAAAAATCCCAACGCCTTCGTCAGCCCGGAAGCGGAAAACTACTGGATGGGTAAATCCTCAACTCTCAGCTCCCCACTCTCAACCAAATCAACGACGCCAGGAGTTGATTTATATGTGGGCGGCACCGAACACGCCGTGTTGCATTTGCTCTACGCCCGTTTCTGGCACAAAGTCCTGTTCGACCTTGGTTACGTCACGACCGCCGAACCATTTTTCAAACTCGTCAACCAGGGCATCATCCTCGGCGAAGACAATCAAAAAATGTCCAAGTCTCGCGGCAATGTCGTGAACCCCGACGAAATTCTCGTCGAGTACGGCGCGGACGCCTTTCGCCTCTACGAAATGTTCATGGGCCCCCTCCAGGACAGCAAACCCTGGAACACCAAAGGCGTGGAAGGCGTTTATCGTTTCCTCGGCCGCGTCTGGCGCATGTTCATCGATGAACACAGCGAAACCGAATTCGAGCAGGCCGAAACCACCGCCACCGACCCGCAGAAACATCGCGAATTGCTCAATCTCCTCAAGTTGAACCCGTCCATCAAAGATGTTCAACCAACCGCCGCGCAACTCAAAACCCTTCACGCGACTATCAAGAAAGTCACCGAAGACCTTGACGGCATGCGCTTCAACACGGCCATCTCCGAAATGATGGTATTCGTCAACGAAGCCATCAAATGGGAAACCAAGCCCGCCTCCGTCCTCCGCGAATTCCTCATCCTGCTCGCCCCCTTCGCGCCTCACGTTACCGAAGAACTCTGGGCCAAACTCAATTCGTCATTCGTCATTCGTCATTCGTCATTGTCCTTCGCCGAATGGCCCAAACATGACCCCGCCTTGCTCATCGAAGACACGCTCGAAATCCCGGTACAGGTCAACGGCAAACTCCGCGACGTCATCAAAGCCCCCGCCGATGCCGACAACGCCACCCTCGAAGCCGCCGCGCAAGCCTCGGAAAAAGTAAAGCCGTTCATCGATGGCAAAACGATCAAGAAAATCATCGTCGTCCCGAAAAAGCTGATCAACATCGTCGCAGTTTAGCGAAGCGTTCGAGCGGCAGCGTAATCGTAGGACAGGCTTCCAGCCGGTCTCCATTCTTTCCACTGGTTCCATCAAACCCTGTAAAACTCTTGGGTTCTGCAAAAACGCCTCCTCAAAAAATCAAACCGCGCTGTCGCCCTGCTCCTCGGTGCGAATGCGCACCGCGGTATCGATTGGCGACACGAAAATCTTTCCATCACCGATCTTTCCCGTGCGCGCGTTTTTCGTGATGATATCCACCGCCGTTTTCACCTGCGCATCCGGCAGCACGATTTCAATTTTCACCTTCGGCAAAAAATCCACCGTATATTCACTGCCACGATAAATCTCCGTGTGCCCTTTCTGTCGGCCGAACCCCTTAACCTCGGACACCGTCATGCCCTGGATGCCAATTTCATTCAACGCCTCTTTCACTTCCGTCAGCTTGAACGGTTTGATGATTGCTTCGATCTTTTTCATAAATTAGTCGTTATAGGCGCTCTCGCCATGTTGCGTTAAATCCAATCCCGAATCCTCGTCCTCGGCCGTGACGCGCAAGCCCACCGTCGCATTGACAATTTTGAGCAGAATAAACGTGGCGATCGCCGCCAGTGCCGCCGTGAACAATACACCCCGCAACTGATTCACAAACTGCGCCGAACCGCCCGCGAGCGAAATAATTTTCCCGCCCGATTGAAACGTGCTGCCGATGGCCGGATTCACCGTGGCGCTCGCGAACAGGCCCACCAATAACAATCCCACCGCACTGCCTACGCCGTGCACGCCAAAAACATCCAGCGAATCGTCATACCCAAAACGGTGCTTCAATTTTGTCACCGCCAGATAACATACCACACCCCCGGTCAGCCCGATGCAAAACGCCATCGGCACCGTCACAAAACCGGAAGCCGGAGTGATCGTCGCCAGTCCCGCCACCATGCCCGACGCCACGCCCAGCACACTCGGTTTGCCTTTGAACATCCATTCCATGCCCGCCCAACCCAGCGCCGCTGCCGCCGCCGAAAAATGTGTGGCCGCAAACGCGCTCGTCGCCAGTGCCCCGGCATTTATCGCGCTTCCCGCGTTGAATCCAAACCATCCCACCCACAACAACCCGGTGCCAATCAGGCTCAGCACTACGTTATGCGGCAGCATCGGCTCGCGCGGAAAACCCACTCGCTTGCCGAGCATCAACGCACACACCAACGCCGAGGTGCCCGAACTCACATGCACCACCGTGCCGCCCGCAAAATCCAGCACCGGATATTTCCCGCCCAACGCCCAATTAAACAAACCGCCCGCTCCCCACACCATGTGACAGAGCGGAAAATAAACCACCGTCACCCACAACACCGTGAAGAGCAGATACGCGCTGAATTTAATTCTTTCCGCCACCGCCCCGCTGATCAGCGCCGGCGTGATGATCGCAAACATCATTTGAAACAACATGAAACTCTGCTGCGGCACCGTCGCGCCATACTCGGGATTCGGCGCACTGCCCACGCCGTTCAGCAGAAAATATTGTGAGAGATTCCCGAAAAACGCGTTCCCCTTTCCAAACGCCATACTGTAGCCATAAACCATCCACAGTGCCGAGATCACCGCCATCAACACCAGGCTATGCGCGATCGTCGAAAGCACGTTCTTGCTGCGAACCAATCCTCCATAAAACAAAATCAACCCCGGCGCGGTCATCATCAACACCAGCGCCGAACTCACCAACAGCCACGCATTGTCGCCCGAGTTAATCGCTCCCGCAGCGGGCGCGCTGACCGTCTCCAACCGCGCAATCCGCTCCTCCAGCGTCGGCGCATTGGCGGCCATGCAATTGGCCAACGGCGCCACGCACATCAAAAACACGAAAGCAGATAATAGAATTCGGGCACACTTGCTGAATTTCATTCATCGAAATAATGAATACTATTAAGTATGGTTCCAACCTTTTTCTGCCAAGGTCTTTGCAGATATTGCTGCCCAACAAAATACGCTCCTTACCGCCCGGAAACCACTAATTCTGCTCTCCCCGAAACCCCTGCTGCCGCAACGCCTCAAACAAAACCAGCGCCACGCAATTCGAAAGATTCAGCGATCGCGCCTCCCGATTGAACATCGGAATGCGCAACCAATTTGCCCGGTTCTCCTCCAGCAATTGTTTCGGCAACCCCGCCGTCTCCCGCCCAAACACAATATAATCATCCGGCGAGAATTTTGCGTCCGAATAAACCGTCGGCCCGTTGGATTCCACAAACCACAACCGCGCCGCCGCCGGAAGCCCCTGCGCAAACGCCGCCCAATTCTTCCACCGATGCCACTCGACATGCTGCCAGTAATCCATCCCCGCGCGTTTGAGTTGTGTATCATCCAGCTTGAACCCAAACGGCTCGATCAAATGCAACGTCGAGCGCGTCGCCGCGCAAAGCCGCGCCACATTGCCCGTATTCGGCGGAATTTCAGGTTCAACCAGAACGATATTCATTTTAAAAGCTCCAAGTTCCAAACCCCAAGCTCCAGAGAAGCTTCAAGCACAAAATCCCAATTACCCCGCTGATTGGCTCGTGACGTCATTTGGGATTTGAAATTTGGTGCTTCTCTGGAGCTTGGATCTTGGACGGTTGGAGCTTTTTGATTATCGGATAAAACACCTTCCACAGCACGAGTCCCTGCGCCGGCGCCGTCATCCCCGCCACGCGCCGATCTTT